>NZ_JBAMDH010000012.1:0-141476 GCF_036961685.1 Massilia sp. DD77 | reverse complement strand
GCTGGCGCTGGCGCGCGGCGAGCGTTTCCTGGCCCTGTTCAATTTTTCCGAGCGTTGCCTGAAACAGCCGCTGGCGGCGCTGGGCGCCGGCGACTGGCCGGGATATCCTGAGGAACTGGAGCTGGCGCCCTGGAGCATGCGCTGGCTCGAGCGCTAGACTTTATTTGCCGACACGATAAGAACGAGAACCATGAGACAAGACAGCACAAGCATCGCCGTGTTCGGCGAAGCGCTGGTCGACGACTTCGGCGCCAGCCAGGTCGTCGGCGGCGCACCATTCAACGTCGCGCGCCACCTGGCCGCGTTCGGGGCGGCGCCGCTGATGCTGACCCGCATCGGCGCCGACGCCAACGGCGCCGCGGTGCGCGCGCAGGCGGCGCGCTTCGGCATGCGCGAAGACGGCATCCAGGTGGACGCGCTGCGCCCCACCGGCCGCGTGCTGGTGGAGCAGGAGGGCGGGACGCACCGCTTCACGATCCTGCCAGAGCAGGCCTATGACCATATCGATGCCGGAGCGCTGCTGGCCAGCCTGCGCGCCTGCACGCCCGCCATGCTGTATTTCGGCACCCTGGCGCAGCGCGGCCCGGTGTCGCAGGCCGCCCTCGGCAGCCTGCTGGCCGCCAGCGCGGCGCCGCGCTTTCTCGACCTCAACCTGCGCAGTGGGCAGGTGAGCGCCGAGCGGGTGCTGGCCTCGATGCGCGAGGCCGACATCCTCAAGCTCAACGACGAGGAACTGCTGTGGGTGCTTGCCGCACTCGGCCGCGCCGGCATGAACCCTGATGAAGCGGCGCCCGCCTGCGCCGACCTGATCGCCGAATTCAGCCTGGGCGGCGTGGTGCTCACGCTAGGGGCGCGAGGCGCCGCCTGGTTCGGCGCCGATGGCGAGCGTCTCGAGGCCGCTCCCGCCGCCTGTCCCGCCCTGGTCGACACCGTCGGCGCGGGCGACGCCTTCTCGGCCGTGTTTCTGCTGGGCCGCCTGCGCGGCTGGGAGCTGGCCGCGACGCTGGCGCGGGCGAATGCCTTCGCCGCCGCGATCTGCGCAATCCGTGGCGCGGTGCCGGCCGATCCCGCCTGGTACGCGCCGTGGCGAGCGGAGTGGCTCCGCCCCGAGGAGAACGTGGCATGACCCATCAGCCCCGCCTGTCGTTCTGGCAGATCGTCAATATGAATGTCGGCTTCTTCGGCATCCAGTTCAGCTTCGGGCTCCAGCAGAGCAGCATGAGCCCGATCTACAAATACCTGGGCGCGGACGAGGCCAGCCTGCCGCTGCTGTGGCTGGCCGGCCCGGTCACCGGCCTGGTGGTCCAGCCCATCGTCGGCGCCATGAGCGACCGCACCGTCACCCGCTGGGGACGGCGCACGCCTTATTTCCTGGTCGGCGCGCTGCTGTGCAGCCTGGGCCTGCTGGCCATGCCGTTCAGCCCCACGCTGTGGATGGCCGCCAGCCTGCTGTGGATCCTGGACGCCGCCAACAACGTGACCATGGAGCCCTACCGCGCCTTCGTGAGCGACAAGCTGGCGCCGCCCCAGCATTCGCTGGGCTTCCTGACCCAGAGCGCGTTCACGGGACTGGGCCAGACCCTGGCCTACCTGACACCCTCGCTGCTGGTGTGGTTCGGGATGGACAAGGATGCGACCAACGACAGCCACATCCCGCAGGTGGTGGTGGCCGCCTTCATGATCGGCGCCCTCATGTCGATCGCGAGCGTGCTGTGGTCGGTCAAGACCAGCCCCGAATTGCCGCTCGATGAAGCGGCGCTGGCGCGCATGCGCGCCCAGCGTCCCGGCGTCAAGACCGTGCTGGCCGACATCGTCCTGGCCTTGCGCGAGATGCCGGACCCGATGCGCCGCCTGGCCTTGATGAAGCTGTTCCAGTGGTATGCGATGTTCTGCTACTGGCAGTACATCATGCTGTCGCTGGCGCAGACCCTGTATGGCACGACCGACCCGGCCAGCCAGGGCTTCCGCGACGCCAACCTGCTGAACGGGCAGGTCGGCGCCTTCTATAACTTCATCGCCTTCATCGCCGCGTTCGCGCTGGTGCCGTTCACGCGCCGCTTCGGCGCCAGGCGCATGCACAGCGCGTGCCTGGGCCTGGCCGGGCTCTGCATGCTGTCGATTCCGATGATCCGCGAGCCGGCGCTGCTGTTCCTGCCGATGATCGGTATCGGAATGGCCTGGGCCAGCATCATGGGCAATCCTTATGTGATGCTGGCCGGCTGCATTCCGCCCGAGCGCACCGGGATCTACATGGGCATCTTCAACATGTTCATCGTGATCCCGATGATCATCCAGATCCTGACCCTGCCGCTGTACTACGAGGCCGGGCTGGGCGGCAACCCGGAGAACGTGATCCGGCTGGCGGGCGCGCTGATGCTGTGCGCGGCGCTGGCGGTGCTGTGGGTCAAGCTCAAGCCGGCGCCGCCGGCCGGCCTGCAGCAGGCGCCCGGTGCGGGAGACGGCATCAGGCCGCCGAATCCGGCCTGAAGACGATTGGCGCGGGTATGATGTCTTTTTTTTCGATCGAGGACAGCATGGCGAACGACGAACGACTCCATCCCGACGCCATGGCCGCCTTGCGCGCGCGCTTCGAACAGCAGTCGCGCAAGGCCCAGGCGTATTACACGGTAATGCACGAAGTGCGCGCCATCGTGGGCACGGACGATGCCGCCAATGACTGGATGAACCGGGTGCTGCCTGCGCTCGGCGGCAAGACGCCGGCGCAGCTGGTGGGCGAAGGGCGCGAAGCCGAGGTGCGGGAGTACCTGAAGTCCTTGAAGGCCCGCTGATGCGAGGCGGCCGCGCCGAAAGGCGCTGCGCGGTAGTGGAACTCGCCACATCTCGCAGTAGCGCCCTTGGATCCACGCCGAGCCGCGGCCGAAGTACGAGACTTTAAAAAGAGTAATGCCGAAACGTTTCACCACTAGGGCAAACGCTCCAAAACAAGCCATCGTGATCAGTGCGCAGGAGCCGAGGGGCCACCAGAACCCGAAACGGTTCAGCAGCCACGGAAACCCCAGAAACATCGGCAGGGTCGGCACCACATACCAGAAGGTGTACCACGCATGATTGGCGAGCTTCGCTTCCGGCTGGTTTTCGATATGCAGCCATACCAGCGTCAGTAATGTGATCATCGGCATGGCTGCGACGAATCCGCCAAAGCGATCGCTCCGCTTCGCAAGCTCCGACACCAGCACGACGACCGCCGCGGTGAGCAGATACTTCGTGATAAGCCACTTCATCGTCTATCCCTCGGTTCGCTATGCATGGAACCTCGACCCAGGATGTTTTCGATGACCGCGAGAGCAGCCACCGAATCCGCGCCTACTTGATGGAGAAGCGGACGCTGACGGTCTTCTTGTTCGCGAACGTGATGGCGGCGACTGCCTTGCTGCCCGGGCTCAGCTTGTGGTCGCCCTTGACGGTCAGCGTGTTGTTTCCGCCTGCTTCCAGCGGAAGTTCGCTCTTTTGCGTGCCTTTCAACACGGTGAGAGAACCGGTTGCGCCTGCGGTCGGCAGGTCCCTGCCGTGGTCGTCGACATAAATCGTCGTGGCGCCGTCTTTCGCCACCAACTCGAACGACAGGTCCCCGGCGCTTTGCACGATGCCACCGTGCTTGGCCTTGGCGCCGTGCGCTAGGACATTACCCGACAGGGCGACACCAGCCGCGAGGGCTGCAACTGCGAAGAACTTTTTCATTGCAATGCTCCAGAAAACTGTGGCGGCAAAAAAATGGGCGCCGCCACTCGGCCCAGGGTTTCACGCTAAGCTCAATAGGCGTCGCCGCCTTTTTCAGCCAGCAAGCGCTCCAGCGGCCGGCGGCCGACCTTCCAGAAGATGAGCGGCGTGAGCAGCGAATCGAGCAGCGTGGAACTGATCAGCCCCCCGAAAATCACCACCGCCACCGGATGCAGGATTTCCTTGCCCGGTGCATCGGCTGCCAGCAGCAGCGGCATGAGCGCAAAGGCGGCGACGAGTGCGGTCATCAGGACCGGCGTCAGGCGTTCGATAGAACCGCGCACGATCATCGGCCAGCCAAAGCGCTCGCCCTCGAACTTGCAAAGATTGATGTAGTGGCTCACCTTGAGGATACCGTTGCGGGTCGCGATGCCTGCCAGGGTAATGAAGCCGACCATGGAGGCGACCGACAGCGGCACGCCTGCGATCCACATGGCGGCCACACTGCCAACCAGGGCGAACGGAATATTGCCCATGATGACCAGGGCGAGCGTCGACGACCGGTAGCGCGAATACAGCACCAGGAAGATCAGTGCCAGCGAGGCGAGCGACAGGCCGGCAATGAGCTGCTGCGCATGTTCCTGGGCCTGGAACTGGCCTTCGACGCTGACGAAGTAGCCGTCCGGGAGCTGGGAGGCGGCGACCGTCCTGCGCACGTCGTCGATAATGCGGGACATGTTCGAGCCATCCGTGTTCGCGTACACGACGATGCGCCGGCGTCCGTTCTCGCGGCCGATCTGGTTCGGCCCGTCGCCTTCTTCGACCGTGGCAACGCTTGATAAAGGGATGTGTCCCGCGGGGGTGTCGAGCATGACCCGCGCCAGGTCCTGCGGCGAGCGGTCGATGTCGGACAGGCGCACGACCAGGTCAAAACGCCGCGCGCCGTCGATGACCTGGGTCACGCGCGTGCCTTCGGCCAGCGCCTGCAGCGCCTGCAGCACGTCGCCGGCTGCCAGGCCATGCTGCGCGGCCTTGCGGTAATCGATGCGCAGCTTGATCTGCGGGATCAGCACTTGCCGCTCGACCGACAGGTCGACCAGGCCCGGTACTGCGCGCAGGCGTCCCTGCAGTCCGTCGGCCAGGCCGCGCAGGGTGTCGATGTCGTCGCCATAGATCTTCAGGGCGATCTGCGCGCGTACGCCTGAGAGCAGGTGATCGAGCCGGTGCGAGATCGGCTGGCCGATCGCGATCGAGGCCGGGATCACCGAGAGCTGGCCGCGGATGCTCGCCATGATTTCTTCGCGCGAGCGCTCGGATGGCTTCAAGTCGACGTCGATCTCGGACGAGTGCACGCCCTCGGCATGTTCATCGAGTTCGGCGCGGCCGGTGCGACGCCCGACCTTCGTCACTTCCGGCACCTGGGCGATCAGCGTTTCGGCCAGCGCGCCCACGCGGTTCGCCTCGGACAGCGAGGTGCCCGGCGTGAAGGTCATGCCCATCACCAGCGAGCCTTCGTTGAAGGCGGGCAGGAAGGCGCGAGGAAAGAAGGGCACGGATGCCGCCGCCGCGATGACCACGATCAAGGCTGCCGCCAGCAGGCCGCGGATATGGGAAAACGACCAGGCCAGCGCCGCGGTATCCCAGGCTTTCAGACGGCGCACGATCGGACTGTCGCCACGGTGCAGCCGCTTCATTGTCGGCAGCAGGTAGTAGGCCAGGGCCGGGGTCACGGTCATGGACACCAGCATCGACGCCAGGATCGAGGCGATGTACGCGATACCCAGCGGCGCGAACAGCCGGCCCTCGATGCCGGGCAAGGCGAACAGGGGGACGAACACGAGCACCACGATCACGGTGGCGTAGACGATGCCGGAACGCACCTCGACCGAGGCCTGCCAGATCGTTTCCAGCACGGACTGGCGGTTCGCGCCGCGCTGCTTGAGCCTGCGCACGATGTTCTCCACGTCCACCACCGCATCGTCGACCAGCTCGCCGATCGCGATCGCCAGGCCGCCCAGCGTCATCACGTTGATCGATTGCCCCAGCAGGTGGAATGCGAGCGCCGTTACCGCCAGCGAGAGCGGAATGGCAACCAGCGAAATGATCGTCGTACGGGCACTGAGCAGGAAAGCGAACAGCACGATGGCGACCAGGATGGCGCCGTCGCGCAGGGCGTCGACGACATTGCCGATGGAGTTGTCGATGAAGTTCGCCTGGCGGAACAGCACCACCGGCTGCGAGATGCCGGCGGGCAGACCCTGCTTGAGCTCGGCCAGCGCGGTCTCGATGTCGCGCGTCAGGCGTACCGTGTCGCCGGCGGGCTGCTTCTGGACGCTGACGATCACCGCCGGCTTGCCGTTCAGGCCGGCGTCGCCGCGCTTGAATGCGGGCGCATAGCGTACTGTGGCGACCTGTTCAAGCAGGACAGGCGTGCCGTTGCGGTACGCCACGGCCAGGCCCTGGATGTCTTCCAGCCGATTCGTGCGGCCCAGGTTGCGGATCAGGTACTCGCGGTTATTCAGGTCGACGAAACCGCCGCTGGTATTGGCGGCAAATCCGCGCAATGCCGCCGTCACCTGTTCCAGCGACACCTTGAACTGCGCCATCCGCGCCGTATCCGGCTCGACCCGCAGCTGGCGGACCTCGCCTCCGATCGGAATGACTTGGGATACGCCGGGAATCGACAGCAGGCGCGGACGCAGCACGAAGTCCGCGTACTCGCGCGCCTTCATCGGATCGGTCCTGGCGACGTCGATCGGTAGTGCGATCAGCATGATCTCGCCCATGATCGAAGACACGGGTCCCATCGCTGGCGATATGCTGCCGGGAAGTTGTTCCTTGACCAAGGTGATCCGCTCCGACACGAGCTGCCGGTTGCGGTAGATATCGGTTCCCCAGTCGAACTCGGCGTACACGATCGACAGGCCGACGCCCGAGGCCGAGCGTACCCGTGTCACCCCGGGCATGCCGTTGAGCGAGGTCTCGATCGGGAATGACACCAGCTGCTCTACCTCTTCGGGGGCCATGCCGCCGGCTTCGGTCAGGACAGTGACGACTGGCTTGTTTAGATCCGGAAAGACATCGACCGGAGTGCGCCATGCGGTCATGGCGCCGTAAACCATCAGCATCAGCGCCGCCGCCAGGACGAACAGGCGATTGCGCAGGCTGAAGCGAACGATTGAATCAAACATGCATGGTCACCTGGTCTGCTTATCTGATTTGATTAATCAGGGAGGTTCCGATGACCACGACCCTGTTGTCGGGGCTGAGCCCTTTGGTGACGATGACGGTGCGGGCATCGAGGGCGGTGGCCTCGACGGGCAGGGGGATGAAGCGCTGGGCGCCGGACTTGATCCAGACCACCGTTACGTTGGCCGGGTTGCGGGCCAGTGCCGCCGCCGGGAGGGCGATGCCCTTGATCTTGGTATCGAGCCTGGCCAGGACGGTGACCGGCTGACCCACGGCCAGGTCGAGTGCGGCGCTGCGCGCACGGAAATGGATAGGCACGGCGCCGTCGCGCAGGGTGCGCCCGCCGCCGAGCAGCGTCAGTTCCACATCGGGTACGTCAAGGAGGCTTGCTGCGCTGATCTTGCGGGCAATACCCGCGTCCGGGGACAAGGCTTCGATCACCATGCGTTGCGGATCGACGATCTCGAACAGCACATCGCGCGACTCGACAATCTGGCCATTCAGCACCGATGCACTGGCAATGATGCCGCTGGCAGGGGCGATGATCGCCTCGCTACCGCCGATCGAAGCCGCGACAGCGCGCTCCTGGCCAATGGTGGCGGCCAGTTCAGCCTGGGCAGCTTCGATTTCCTTGGCAGGCACCACGCCTTCGAGCGAGGCGAGGCGTTCTACCCGTTTTGCCAGAAGGCCGCGGTTCGCCCGCAATTCAGCGAGCTGCGCTGCCTGGTTGCCACGCTCGATGGCGGCGCCTGTTGGCCGCAGCCTTGCCAGGACCTGGCCTTTGACCACGCGCTGGCCAGCGACCGGAAGGCCATTCGGCCCCGGCGCAATCTGTCCGGAAAAAGGGGCCTGCACCCGGCCACCGGCGTTCGGGTCGATGCTGGCCCGGCCGTTCATCGCGACGGTGCGTGCATATTCGCCTTCCTTGGCCATGAGCGTGCGCACGCCCATGCGGCGTTGCGCCAGCTTGGGGACATTGACGCTGCCATCGGGCAGGCGCGCCAGGCCGCCGACGGTGGCAGTTGCTTGGTCGTCGAGATGCTCGCCGTTCGGGCCGTGCGCGCCGGGCGAGGCGAATAGGGATGTCGCAAACATGCCGGCGGCAAGGCCGGCAACAATTCCTTGGATCATTTTCATTATCAAACTTCCTTGCGTCGACGCCGGCGGCGCACGACGAATACGGCAGCACCCACCACGGCGGCAGCTGCGCCCGCCGCCAGCCAGCGGCGGCCGAGGGGGTGCCCATGTCCATGGTCATCGGCAGCTTGGGTGACGGTCAGCGTTCCTTCCAGCAGATCGGACTCGTCGCCTGCGATCAGTGTGAACAGCAATGCATGCGTGCCTGGTTTGGAAATCGCCGCAAGGAAGGCCGGATCGTCGATGGCGTAGTCGCCGAGATCGGCATGGAATGTCGCTTTTGCCTTGAGGTCTTTGTACTGAACCTCGAGTGCGCCGTTCAGTACCGGTTCGTTCGTTTCGTAGCGGTCGATCAGGATCGACAGTTCGCCACCGGAAAGGTGACCGAGCAGCTCGAACGCTTCGGTAAAAGTTTCGATGCGTGGTACCGCCGAGGCGGCGCCGCTGGTGGTGGACTGACCATCGAGGTGTTCACCGTTCGGCCCATGGGCGCCGGGGCTGGCGAATGCCGGCGACATGGCGAGCATGGCGGCAAATAACAGGTTCAGATATTTCATGGAAGAATTCCTAAGGCCTGGTTGAATTGGGCATGCGCGAGCCCGAGTGCTACTTTTTGCTGGGCCACGCCGACGTCGGCCTCGTGGGTGAGGGCGCGCGAACGAAGCAGTTCGGTAAGCCCACGCTCACCGGCGCGAAACGCCTTCTCGAATAACGCGGTGTGCTCGTGCAGGGCGCGTGCGCGTGCGGTGGCGGTCTCCAGCGCGGTGCGGGCGTTCGCAAGCCGTTCCTTCGCGATCTCGACATCGGCGTCGAGGTTAGCTTGCACTTCGGCCGCCTCCGCCGCTGCCGTCGCGATCACGGTGTGCGCCTGGGCTTCGACCGTACGGTTGCGGGCGGCGGTCCCGAGCGGGATCTGGAGTGCGACACCGATGCTGTTGACGGGCTCGCGCAGCAGTCTTTCGTCTTCCCGCCGAACCGACAAGGCAATCGTGGGCGGCGCCGAGCGGGTGGCTGCGGCTAGGCGCAAGGCGGCGCGTGCGCGCTGTTCGGAGGCCCGTGAGGCTGCCAGGCGTGGATTGCTTGACGCAGCCGCAGCGTGGAGGGGCTCTGGCTCGAGTTCCGGCAGGATCGAGAGGCCCGTTGTAACCCGGTAGCGCGCGAGTGCTTCGGCCGCCGCCGTGCGCGCGTTCGTCACTTCGATCCGGGCAGCCAGGACTTCCTGCTGCGCGAGCAGTCCATCGCTACGCGCCAGGTCGCCAGCCTTGACGCGCCGCTGTACCTCGTCACGGAGGCCCTCGAGATGGTGCAAGTGATCCTGCTTTTCCTCCAGCCTGACCTGGGCGGCGGCGGCTTCCCACATGCGATTGCGCACCAGGCCGGCAACGGCCAGCCGCGTCGCTTCGGTGTGCGCGGTAAGCTCGTCAGTGCTGCGTGCAGCGAGTGCTGCGCGGGCGCTCTTCTGGCTTGGCAGCCATATCGACGAAGCCAGCGAGATCTCCGATTCGCGCTGGTCGCGCTCCGGCGCGCCCCGGTCTGTCCGCTGGGACAAGCCAAGCGTCGGGTTGGAAGCGAGCCAGGAACGGGCATTGTCGCGCGCTGCAAGCACTTCGTCCTGCCGGGCTTCGAGCGTACGCGCCGCGGGCGCGCGCCGCCACGCACTCTCGACGGCTTGTTGTAAGGTGGCGCCGGTCGCAGCCGGCGTGGGCGGTGCTGCAAGGACCCGGCATGGCAGGGCCAGGACAGCACCGATAAGGTAAAGGGACAGGCGGCAGGTGCGCATGTGTTCTCCATCGGATGACATTCGAATCACCGAGGGCGAGCACGTCGGCGCGACACAGGTCGCGCTTGAATCGATCGATTACGCGTGCAGCGCGCCCCCGGCAGCAAGGCCGAGGGCGAAAGCAGGAGGTCTGTGGGGTCCGTCGAGGAAGGGTTCGGGAACCGCATTGGCAAGGTAGGCCCCGGACTCGGACACTGCCTGTTCCGGCGGGACCGTCAGGCGTGGGAGGCCGAAGCCTGCCGGCTGCGAGGGGGAAGAGTGTTCCTGTGCATGATCGAGGGACGCATCGGATTCGTCATAGTGGACGGACCCGTCCTCTTCGTGATGGTGGTGGATGCCCTTGTCATGCTCGAGCTCGTGAACCAGCGAGGCCGTACCGGCAACAGGCGGAAGGCCGCCTTGCATGGCGAAACCATACAAAGGCAAGCACAACAGCAGGAGGAGATGGACAATCCGGCGCAAGAGTATCACCAAGCAAGTTTCGCGAAATTATAGCAGTTGCCCTTGCCGCGATCGCCAGGATATGTGTCAATTCTTTCGCATTTTGCAAACTGAACACATCGAGGACGGTGCTTCTCTGCATGAAAGGGGTGGCTGACGCTGACCCGCGCCAGGAAGTGTCTCATTTCGCCAATGCAGATCATTGGGACGGTTTGCCCTTGCCTGCCCAGGCACGGCAAGCGGCACTCGCCCTACCCCCTATAGAGGTAAAGCGAGTGCGAACTCACTTCGAGGTATTCCGAGAACCGGCATAAGCCGATCAAACCACCGAACCCAGCTTGAAGATCGGCAGATACATCGCCACCACCAGGCCGCCGATCAGCACGCCCAGGATCACCATGATCAGGGGTTCCATCAGCGAGGACAGGGCGGCGACCGCCTCGTCCACCTCGGCTTCGAAGAAGTCTGCGACCTTGCCCAGCATGGCGTCGAGCGAACCCGATTCCTCGCCGATCTGGACCATCTGGGTCACCAGGTTGGGGAAGACGTCGGCGTTCTGCATCGCCATGGTCAGGCTGGTGCCGGTGCTGACTTCGGTCTGGATCTTGCGCGTCGCGTCCAGGTAGACCGCGTTGCCCGAGGCGCCGCCGACCGAGTCGAGCGCTTCGACCAGGGGCACGCCGGCGGCGAACATGGTCGCCAGGGTGCGGGTCCAGCGCGCGATGGTGGCCTTGCGGATCACCGGGCCGAAGATCGGCAGGCGCAGCAGGATCCGGTCCATGGCCTGCTGCATCTTGAGCGAGCGCCGCCAGGCCTGGAAGAAGAAATAGATGCTGCCGAAGATGCCGCCGAAGATCAGGTACCACCAGGAGACGAAGAATTCCGAGATCGCCATCACCATCAGGGTCGGCGCCGGGAGGTCGGCGCCGAAGCTCTGGAACACCTGCTTGAAGGCAGGCACCACCCAGATCATGATCACGGCGGTGACCACGAAGGCGATCGCCAGGATCGCGATCGGGTAGGTCAGGGCCGACTTGATCTTGCTCTTCAGGGCCAGCGTCTTTTCCTTGTAGATCGCCAGGCGCGTCAAGAGGTCTTCCAGGATACCGGCCTGTTCGCCCGCGCCCACCAGGTTGCAGAACAGCGGGTCGAAATACACCGGGTACTTGCGGAAGGCGTTGTTCAGGCTGGTGCCGGTCTCGACGTCGGCGCGCAGGTCCAGGATCAGCTTGGACATGGACGGGTTGCCGTGGCCCTTGCCGACGATGTCGAAGGATTGCAGCAGCGGCACGCCGGCCTTCATCATGGTCGCCAGCTGGCGCGTGAACATGGTGAGGTCCTTGTCGGTGATCTTCTTGCCGCTGCGGTAGACCTTTTTCTTGACCTTGGTGACCATGATGCCCTGGCGGCGCAGGGTCACGTTGACGATCGCCTCGCCGCCGGCGCGCAGCTCGCCGCGTACCGTCTTGCCGGTCTTGTCCTTGCCTTCCCAGGCGTAGACCTGTTCCTTGACCTGGGCGCCGGCGCGGCTGCGGGTGGGTGCGGAAGTTGCCATATCGTTCCTATTCATTGGTGCAGCCGAGCACTTCCTCGAGGCTGGTCAGTCCTTGTTTCACTTTCATCAGGCCCGAGCGGCGCAGCGAATTCACGCCTTCCTTCTCGGCCTGCTCGGCGATCTGCATCGCGTTGCCGTTCGCCAGGATCAGCGCCTCGATGGCCGGGGAGATCGGCATGATCTGGTAGATGCCGACCCGGCCCTTGTAGCCGGAACCCAGGCAGCGGTCGCAGCCGACCGGGCCGTAGGGTTTCCAGGCGCCGTCCAGGTCGTGCTCGCGGTAGCCCGCCGCCAGCAGGGCGTCGTGGCCGATCTCGATCGGCTGCTTGCAGGTGCACAGGCGGCGCGCCAGGCGCTGCGCGGTAATCAGGATCACCGACGAGGCGATATTGAAGGGCGCCACGCCCATGTTCATCAGGCGGGTCAGCGTCGAAGGCGCATCGTTGGTGTGCAGGGTCGAGAACACCATGTGGCCGGTCTGCGCGGCCTTGATCGCGATGTCGGCGGTCTCCAGGTCGCGGATCTCGCCGACCATGATGATGTCCGGATCCTGGCGCAGGAAGGACTTCAGGGCCACCGGGAAGGTCAGGCCGGCCTTGTCGTTGACGTTGACCTGGTTCACGCCGGGCAGGTTGATCTCGGCCGGGTCTTCCGCGGTCGAGATGTTGATGCCGGGCTTGTTCAGCAGGTTCAGGCAGCTGTACAGCGACACGGTCTTGCCGGAACCGGTCGGGCCGGTGACCAGCACCATGCCGTAGGGACGGGTGATGGCGTCCAGCAGTAGCGCCTTCTGGTCCGGATCGTAGCCGAGCGCGTCGATGCCCATCTGCGCCTGGGTGGCGTCGAGGATACGCATGACCGTCTTCTCGCCGAACAGGGTGGGCAGGGTGCTGACGCGGAAGTCGATGGTGCGGGTCGGCGACAGGATCAGGCGCATGCGGCCGTCCTGGGGCACGCGCTTTTCGGCGATGTCCAGGCGCGCCAGCACCTTGATGCGCGACACCAGCTTTTCGCGGATCGACAGCGGCGGCGTGGCGTGGTCGCGCAGCACCCCGTCCACGCGCAGGCGGATCCGGTAGAATTTTTCAAACGGCTCGAAGTGGATGTCCGAGGCGCCCATTTGCACCGCGTCCATCAGGATCTTGTTCAGGAAGCGCACGATCGGCGCGTCCTCGACCTCGTTGGCGGTATCGACCGCCGCCACCGGCGCATCTTCTTCCGCGAACTCGATGTCGGCGTCCTCGCCGGCCAGTTCGTTCAGGCTCTGCTCGGCGCTCTTGGACAGGCTGGCAAGCAGGGCCAGCAGGGCGTCGTGGGGCACGATCACCGGCTCGACCGAGGCTTCGCTCTGGAACTTGATCTGGTCCAGGGCCTGGCTGTTGGTCGGGTCGGACAGGGCTACCGACATCTTGTTGCCGCGCTTGGCCAGGGCGATCACGCGCTGCGCCTGCATCAGCTTGCCGTCGATGGCGGTGGCCGGCAGCGATTCAAGCGCGAAGGCCGACAGGTCGAACAGGGGATAGCCGAAGGTTTCGGAACAGAACACGGCCAGCGCGCCGGCGTCGATCGCGCCGCTGGCGAGCAGGGCGTCGATGAAGGCGGTCTTGTCGGCGGCCGATTTCTTTTGCAGGGCATCCGCCTGGGCCATGCTCAGGCGGCCCGCCTGGACCAGCGCGCGCGCCAGCCCCGACAGCGTCGTGCCTGTGGTCGTATTGGGGAGGACTGCTGCCATAGGGAACCGTGCGGAGCCGTGGTTTTAGGGGATGCAACTAGGACGCCGGGCGCGCGTGACCCACCGGCGGACCCTCTGGATGATGCCTACAGGCATCAAATTTGTAAAGCATTTGCTGTGCATAAGATGCGTCCGCGCCACGTAGACGAAATGGCACCGACGCAGCCGCGCCGGGGGCAGGATCGCTCAGAAAGGGAGCAGGCGTCTTGACGCGGCGGGGCGCAGCAGCTTGACGACCTTGATGGCCTGGTTCTGCACCTGCACCACTTCGATCACGCAGGGCCCGATCCTGAGCGAGATCGGCGCTTCGGGAATGTCTTGCAACTGCTCCAGCAGCAGGCCGTTGATGGTCTTGGGTCCGTCCAGGGGCAGGGACAGGCCGAGCTGCTTGTTGATGTCGCGCAGCGGGGTGCTGCCTTCGAGCAGGCATTCGCCCTTGGCGTTCCAGCCGACCGCGTCGCGCGCGCCGCCCGGCATCGAGGTGGTGAAGTTGCCGATCATTTCCTCGATGATGTCGTCGAGGGTGACCAGGCCCTGCACCTCGCCATACTCGTCGACGATGATGCCCATGCGCTCGCGCTGTTCCTGGAACTGCTGCAGCTGGTCGAGGGCCCCGGTGTCCTGCGGGATGAAATAGGGTTCGACCAGCAGTTCGCGCAGGTGGTCCTTGCTCAGTTCGTCGGGTTCGCGCAGCAGGCCGACGGCCTTGCGCACGTGCAGGATGCCGACGATGCGGTTGATCTCGCCCTCGAAGACCGGCAGCTTGTTGTGGTAGCAGGTGGTCAGTTCGTCAAGGATGACGGCGATCGGCGCGGCCAGGTTCAGGGCTTCGATCTGGGGGCGCGGGGTCATGATGTCGTCGACCGTGACCGATTCCAGGTCGAACAGGTTGAGCAGGATGCTGCGGTGCTTTTGCGGCACGAAGTTGCCGCTCTCCAGCACGATCGAACGCAGTTCCTCGGGCGACAGCCGGTTCTGGGGCGCGTCGAGGCCGGTGCGGATGCGGAAGCAGCGCAGCAGGGCGCGCACGAACAGGTTGACGAAGCCCACCACCGGCTTGGCGAGGCGCAGCAAGGCCTGCAGCGGCAGGCTGGTGGCCATGGCGATCGGTTCCGGATAGGTGGCGCCCACGGTCTTGGGCGCCACTTCGGCGAACACGATCAGCAGGAAGGCAATGAGCGCGGCGGCGGCCGCGATCACGCTTTCCTCGTCGCCATACATGTCGATCGCGACCACCGTGACCAGGGCGGCGGCCAGGGCGTTCAGCAGGATGTTGGCGATCAGGACCAGCGACAGGAAGCGGTCGGTGCGCGCCAGCAGCCAGAGCGCCGTGACGGCGCCGCGGTTGCCGCGCTCGGCCAGGTGGCGCAGGCGATACTTGTTGGACGCCATCAGGGCCGTTTCGGCCATGGCGAAGAAGGCGGACAGCAGGATCAGGAGGGCGAGTGCGAGGACGAGCACCCAGAGGGGGATGGTATCCAAGGCTGGCTGGGGTAGCGGGCTGGGGAATTGATTTTAGGGCAAGAGGGGGAGGGGTGCAAGCGGGGGGAGGGCGCGGCGCGGTTGGGCGCGGTGGTGCGCGGGCGAACTTGGGTCCCCGCCTTCGCGGGGATGACGTCAATAAGAGCGGGTTGAATGTCACCTCAGCAGTTTTGGACACGCACGTAGAAACGTCATCCCCGCGAAGGCGGGGACCCAAGTTTGTTTGAGCAGCCCCAAAAACAAAAAAGCCGCCCAAAGGCGGCTTCCGGAAAAGACAAGCAACTTAGCGCAAGGCCAGCCGCTGCTTCCCCACATTCGACGACAGCACCGGCGTATCGCCCAGCTTGAACACCGACAGCGCTCCCGTCAGCTGCCCGGTCTGCTCGGTCAGCGATTCCGCCGCCGCCGAGGCTTCCTCGACCAGGGCCGAGTTCTGCTGGGTCATCTCGTCGATGCTGGTGATCGCGCGGCCGATGTCCTCGATGCCCGCGCTCTGGCGCGTGCCCGCGGCGCTGATCTCGGCCATGATGGTCTGGACCTTGCGCACCGATTCCACGATCTGGCCCATGGTCACGCCGGCTTCGTCCACCAGCGCGCTGCCGGCGTTTACCTTCGCCACCGAGTCGCCGATCAGTTCCTTGATCTCCTTGGCCGCCGCGGCGCTGCGCTGGGCCAGGTTGCGCACCTCGCCCGCCACCACCGCGAAACCGCGGCCCTGTTCGCCCGCACGCGCCGCTTCCACGGCGGCGTTCAGCGCCAGGATGTTGGTCTGGAAGGCGATGCCGTCGATCACCGAAATGATCTCGACGATCTTCTTGGCCGAGGTGTTGATGTCGCCCATGGTGTTCACCACGCCGCCGACCACCTGGCCGCCGCGGGTGGCGATGCTGGTCGCCGATTCCACCAGCGTATTCGCTTCGGTCGCGTTCATCGCGTTCTGACGCACGGCGCCGGTCAGCTCTTCCATCGCACGGGTGGTGCGGTCCAGGCTCGAGGCCTGCGATTCGGTGCGGCGCGCCAGGTCGGCGTTGCCGGTGGCGATCTCGCCGCTGGCGCTGGCGATGGTGTCGGCCGAGGTCTTGATCTCGGCCACCAGGGTCGCCAGGCGGGCGCGCATTTCCTTCAGCGCCACCAGCAGGCTGGCGTTGTCGCCGGCGTCCGTGCGGATTTCCATCGACAGGTCGCCCGCGGCGACCGCCTGGGCGATCTCGCGTGCATACTCGGGCTCGCCGCCCAGCTGCTGCCAGATGGTGCGCACCACGAACCACGACACCAGCGCCAGGCAGGCGATCACGATCAGCGCGGTGACGATCATCGCGCTCAATACCTTGTTGACGCTTTCCTTGCTGCTGGCGATACCCGCGGTGAACTGGCGCTTGGCCGCTTCGTTGGTGGCGGCCAGGTCCTTGTTGAGGATGGCCAGGGCCGCCTGCATCTTGCCGACGGCCGCCTGCGCGTCGCCCTGCTCCATTTCGAGCATGATGCGGGCCGACGACAGGGCGGGAGCGTAATAGGCGTCGAATTCCTTGCCCAGGCGCGTGAAGGTCTCGCGCTGGCCCGGGATCTGGCTGTATTTGTCGAGTTTGCCGCGCAGCTTGGCGGCATGTTCGCCGACTTCGGCGATTTTTTCCTTGTCGCCCTCGGCGACCGCGTCCTGCAGGCCGTCGGTAACGGCGGCCACGTCCAGGGACAAGGCCTTGGAGGCATCGAGCACCGGATAGTCCACGCTCTCGGTGGTGGTGATCGAATCCAGCGCGCCGGTCGCGATCATGGCGCTGGCGCCGGCCCCAAGGCCGAAAATAATGGCGGAAATGACGGGCAGTGCCCAGATCCTGCGCTTGATGCTCATGCTTGTCTCCAGAATGCGTGACCCGCCGACGGCCAGGAGAGGCCGCGGCGGGTAGTAACAGCCGAATGCTCCCGGCTTATTGGGCGGTGTAGACGACCTTCACGGTCGCATCCACTGCGCTCTTGTCGATATAGCCGATGGCCTTCGGATTCGCGGCGAGCGCGGCCTTCACGGCGGCGCTGTCGCCGACTTCCTTCGGCATCGTGGCCTTGCCGGTGAACACCAGCTTCGACCACAGGGCCTTGGCCTGGGCCGCGTCCTTGTCCGCCACCTTCTTGTAGAACTCGGCGCGGATCGGCGCGGATTCGGTCTGGTCGATCGGCGTCATCGCGGTCGACTTACCCAGGAAGAACTGGGCGACCTGTTCCTTGCTCATCGTCGATTCCGCCGCCTTGGCGTTCACCACGACCACCACTTCGGCCATCGCCGGCGCGGCTGCGCCGAAGGCCGTTGCCGCGATTGCGGCCAGCATCAGTTTTTTCATCGCCCGCTCCTTAGAACACGAAGTCGAGGGCGACGGCGCCCACGGTGACCGGGCCGCTGAAGCCTGGCTGCGGGTTGACGAACAGGCCGGTGCCGTTCTTCGGCTTGACGCGGTCGATCTGCGCCTTCAGGGCCACCGAGCTGGCGAAGTCCCAACGGATGCCGATGCTGTCGGTGGTCTGCTCGCCCTGGCCGACGCCGACGTTCGGCAGGCGGCGCACGCCGGCGCCGAGCGCCTGCATGGTCGGGGTGCAGGCCGCCGGGTAGCCGGCCGGGCAGGCTGCCGGGACGGTGTTGACGATGGCGCTGTCGATCTTCAGGGTCGAGTGGGTGTAGTAAGGCAGGAACTTGCCGATGCGGTAGCCGCCCATCACATACCACGAGGTGGTGTCGTTGATGTAGGTCTTGGTCTTGCGCTTGGCGAATTCGGTCTGGACCACGATGTTGTTCCAATCCATGGCCAGGCCCACCGAGCTGAAGTGAGCTTGCTTTTCCTTGGCTTCGATCTCGGCGGCCAGCGGAGCCAGCGTCGGGAAGCGGTAGCCGGCGCCGGCGGCGCGCAGGCCCGCCACCAGGGTGTTCAGGGAGGTCGAGTCTTCGACGCTGACCTTGGTGCGGGCATGGCCGGCGCGCACGATGAACGGACCGTGTTCGGCCGACACGTTGAGGGCGATGATCTGCTTGCCCTTGGCGTGGACGTCGCCCGCCAGCGGCGACTTGACGCTGCCGTAGGCCAGTTGCGAGGTCAGGCTGGTGTCGCCGAAGCCGTGCTGCCAGGTGATATCGGCGCCGTCGATGCTGTTGAACGGCACCTGCGAGTAGATCTCGGCCGGCGGACGCAGCATGGTGTTGGCGTAGCCGACGTTACGGTAGTCGGAAATCATGAACACCGGCAGGCCGACACGGCCCACCCGCACGCTCAGGTTGTCGCTGATGCGCGCCTTGGCGAATGCCCAGCCGAGTTCGGCGCCGAAATGCTCTTCGGCGTCCTTGCGGACCAGCACCTGGCCGGTCAGCGACAGCCAGCTGTTGACCGGCATGTCGGCCTGCAGGCCCAGGTTCGAATCGACGCCGGTGCGGACGTTGTCCGCAGCGCCGCTGGGTTGGTTCGGGCGCACGAATTCGGCGCGCTCTTCATTGGTCCAGGTCACGGCGCCAGTGCCGAAGCCGCTGACTTTGATGGCCGACAGACCGGAGGTCTCCTGTGCGTTCACCGCGGGCATGACCAGCGGGAGTGCCAGCAAGCTGGCGAGAATCTTCTTGTTCATAAAGGCTTCGTTACGTGAGCTGCTCGTTGGAAGGGAGGCGCCGACGGCGGGCAGCGAATTGCCGGCGCTGTGAATCTTGGAATTGATTCTATCTACGCGGCAATTTTCACAGCAACAGATTTATGACAATTGGAGAGATTCCTCTACAATTTGCTAACGGAATCGTTGTGCCTTTGAAACAGAAGCTTGTCAGTTAGTTCCACCAATGACAAGTTGTACCCGCCGCGGGCAGGCGCGCCTGTTTGGCGTCGTGCACGATGCCTGACTGCACCGCTTCCTCGGCTGTAAATATGCGGGCGTTGCCGGTGAGGTTGGCGCGGATGTCGGTTTCATGGCCCGCTTCGCGGGTGGCCTCGACGAAGATGCTGGCGTAGCGCTCGGCGTCGAAATCGAGGCAGTCGCGCCACTCGGACACGCGCGAATGGTCGGCCGCCACCAGGCTGCCGAAACCCCAGTGCAGGGGATGGACGAGGAAGCGCGTGCCCGGGCAGGCATAGCGTTTTTGCCCGGCCAGGAAGATCACCACGCCGACCGATTCGACGCTGCCGATGTTGTGGGTGGTGAGCGGCAGCGGCAGCGACTTGAGGAAGAAATAGAGCGCGAAGCCGGCCGTCATGTTGCCGCCTTCGGTGGACATGTGCAGTTCGATCTCGGTCGCGCCGTTCTGTAGCGCCTGCAGGCAGCAATTGCGCACGGCGCAGGCGGAACTGTGGTTGATGGGCCCGATGAAATGAACGATGTGCAGCGACATGTGCTCTCCTGACGCGGTGGGATCCAGCATAGCAAGTTTCACTGCCGGGCCGCGTCCTGCTGGGCGCCAGGGGCGGGCGGGCAGGGGGCTGCGCGGCTGCCGCTGCGCTGCAGCGGGATGCGCTGGCCGGCGATCTCGAGATCGGCCAGCAGCGGCGGCACGGTCCGGAACTTGCCTTCGCGCAGGGCCTGGCGCATGGCTTCGCACAAGGGGACCGGCGCCAGCTCGGCGCTCATGCGCCAGTGCCCCGGCGCCGTCTCGTCCATCAGCGCCGACTTCGGCCACCCTTCGCCGACCAGCAGCACTTCCGGCCCGCCGTCGCCGTCGATGTCGACCAGGAAGGCGTCGCAGCGCAGGCCCGGGCGGCGCAGGCATTCCGGCATCGTCCCCAGCTCCTTTGCCTTCAGCCAGTCCATGGCCAGGAAGGAGGGCGGCAGGCGGGCGCCCGCCGGCCAGACGCGCAGGTTGGCGGCCAGGCTGACCGGGTCGCGCAGGGCGTCATGGGGACTGCGCATCGTGCGCACCGCGGCAATGCGCGAGCGCAGCAGGGCCGCGTCCGGGCCTGTGGCCTGGGCTTCCAATTGGTCCAGCGCCTCGCGTCCGTAGCGCCCGCCATGGAAGCGCAGGTAGGCGAAGTCGAATGCGGCCACCGTCACCTTGCCCTCGCGCAGCCGGGCCAGCTGGTCGTTTACCGACAGGCGGCCCGGATCGGCGAGCGGCGAGAACAGCGCCAGCAGCACGGCCGGCACCACGAAGGCGGCGCCGATGTTGACCCCGGCGAGGCTGGGCAGCCAGCCGCGGCGCAGGCTGGCTGCCGCATAGCCGCCCGCGTAGCAGCTCGCTACCAGCATGCAGGCGGCCGCGATCACGCGGTCGCCCGTCCAGCCGTGATCCTGTACCCGCAAGGCCAGGGCGTAGATGGCCAGCAGGACCACGGGCACCAGCAGCAGGCCGGCTGCCCTGGCCGCCAGCGCGACCGGCCGGGCCGCCGGCGCGCCGCCGTCCTGCCAGGCGGCGTTGACGAGGATGACGAAGGCGGCGGCCGCGCCCAGCAGTACGGCGCCGGCGCTCTTGGTCGCCCACAGCGCGTCCAGCCCGGTGAAGGGCAGGCTGCACAGGAAGCCCCCGACCAGCAGGGTGAGCACCGGCAGGACCCAGGACAGCAGCACCAGCAGCAGGTTGCGGATCCCGCGCACCAGCGCCGGCCGCATGTCGGTCAGGTGCATGGCGCAGGAGAACGCGAAAGCGGTCACGGGAATCGCGAACCACGGCTTCTGGATGGCCTGGTGCAGGAAATCCAGTTTCACCAGCATGAACAGCGCGGCGCCTAGATGCAGCACCAGCCAGGTGGCGCCCACGAACAGGCCGCAGAAGGCGAGCTGCACGCCCAGCTTCCAGGCCAGCTCGAAATAGGTGGTGTAAGAAGCGATCCTGCGCCCCTCCTGCGCGCCGGACAGCACCAGCGCGTGGGCGATGAAGAAGCCCGCGACCATGAACACGCACAGCTGCCCGGACGGCATGGCGGGCTGCCATTTGCCGTCCAGGTGGGCGGGATTGGCCGCACCCAGCTGGTCCCAGGCGTCGTAGACGGCCAGCAGCACGATCAGCGCCGCGGCCGTGCCGCACCAGAGCAGGAGCTGGCGCCGGCTCAGCTGGCCCAGGCCGCTGATCAGGATGATGGGGACCAGGGCCGCCGCCAGCAGCAGCGGCGCGAACAGCAGGGGCTCGGTAGCCGGCCAGGCGCGGTCCTGGCCGGCCTGGTAGAGCAGGGCCAGAACCAGGCCCTGGACCAGGCCGGCGCCGATGCGCCAGACGGCAATGCCGAATGGCTGGGCCGGTTCGTAGGGAGGGGATGCGCTGGCGTGCATGGCGGGCTCCGGGATGATTTCCGTAAATCCTACGGCGATCCACGCCCGGCCGCCACCGCCAGAATTGCTAGCTTCCGCGGTAGGTCGAGTAGGACCAGGGCGTCACCACCAGCGGCACATGATAGTTTTGTCCGGGATCGAACACGCCGAAGGCGATCGTCACCCGGTCGAGGAAGCGCGGGCTGGGCAGGTCCACGCCCTGGGCCGCGAAATAGTCGCCCGCATGGAACACCAGCTCGTATTGCCCGCTGCGCAGCTGCTCGCCTTCGAGCAGGGGCCCGTCGCAGCGTCCGTCGCCATTGGTCAGCGCGCTCTTGAGCAGCGTGCGGCCTTCAGGGGCGACGGCGTACAGGTCGACCTTGACCCCGGCGCCGGGACGGCCGTGGGCGGTATCGAGGACGTGGGTGGACAGCTTGCCCATATGGCTCCTATATGTGAACGATGAACTGCCGTATGCGGACTATCATATACCCTTGTGCTTCCTGCAATATATGATCGTCCATATACCCACCTCCCTGTTTCCTATGGATACCTACGCCAATTATCCGCGCGACCTGGTCGGCTACGGCCGCAATCCGCCCCATGCCCAATGGCCGGGCGGCGCCCGCATCGCCCTGCAGTTCGTGCTGAATTACGAGGAGGGCGCGGAAAACAGCGTGCTGCACGGCGACCCGGCCTCGGAAACCTTCTTGTCCGAGATCATCGGCGCCAGCGCCTTCCCGATGCGCCACATGAGCATGGAGTCGCTCTACGAATACGGTTCGCGCGCCGGCCTGTGGCGGGTGCTGCGCCTGTTCGAGGAACGCGGCCTGCCGCTGACCGTGTTCGGGGTGGCGATGGCGCTCAAGCGCAATCCCGAGGCGGTGGCCGCCTTCCGCGAGCTGGGCCACGAGATCGCCTGCCACGGCCTGCGCTGGATCTCCTACCAGAACGTGGACGAGGCCACCGAGCGCGCCCACCTGCGCGAGGCGGTGGACATCATCCGCGAGCTCACCGGGGCGCCGCCGCTGGGCTGGTACACGGGGCGCGATTCGCCCAACACCCGGCGCCTGGTGGTCGAGCATGGCGGCTTCGCCTACGACGCCGACCATTACGGCGACGACCTGCCGTTCTGGCAGCGGGTCGAGCACACGGGGCCGGACGGCGCCTCGCACACGACGCCGCACCTGGTGGTGCCCTATACCCTGGACAGCAACGACATGCGCTTCGCCGCCATGCAAGGCTTCAATTCAGGGACCCAGTTCTTCGACTATCTGAAGGACGCCTTCGACCTGCTGTATGCGGAAGGGGATCCGAACGGGCTGGACCGGCCGAAGATGCTGTCGATCGGCCTGCATTGCCGCCTGGTGGGGCGGCCGGGGCGGGCGGCCGCGCTGGCGCGCTTCCTCGATTACGTGGGACGCCACCAGCATGTCTGGGTGGCGCGCCGCATCGATATCGCGAATCACTGGAAAAGCGTTCACCCTTGCCTAGAATGAAGGAAGGACGCGCCCGGCATGATATTGGATTTTAATGATAAGCAATATCATCCTGGGAATATATGAGGGGCGGTCGCGGATGGTAGCCTTCCGCCCTTGGGGTGAGCCAAGTCCTTTGCCCAGTCACTGCGAGACCAGCATGTCAGAACCGATCCGATTCTTCTACCGCGGCGCCGTCCACGAAATCCGTGACGCCGCGCCCACGCAAACCATCCTGCAGCATCTGCGGGAGGATCTGCATTGCACGGGCACCAAGGAAGGCTGCGCCGAAGGCGACTGCGGCGCCTGCACCGTGGTCATCGGTTCGCTCGAGGACGGCGAGCTCGCGCTCAAGGCCGTGAATTCCTGCATCCAGTTCACCCCCACCTTGGACGGCAAGGCCTTGTTCACCGTGGAAGACCTGCAACAGCCGGACGGCGCGCTGCATCCCGTGCAGCAGGCCCTGGTCGAGTGCCACGGTTCCCAGTGCGGCTTCTGCACCCCGGGCTTCGCCATGTCGCTGTGGGGCATGTACCTCAAGCAGGAGGGCAAGCCGGCTTCGCGCTGCCAGATCGACGACGCCCTGTCGGGCAACCTGTGCCGCTGCACCGGCTACCGGCCCATCATCGACGCCGCGCGCCGCATGGCCGAGCTGCCGCCGGTTGCTTTTGACCGTCGGGCCCTGGCCGAGCGCCTGCGCGGGCTGCAGCGCAGCCACGGCTTTTCCTACACCGCCCACGGCCAGCGCTTCCATGTGCCGCGCACGCTCGAGGAACTTGCCAGCCTGCGCGCCGCCCATCCGGCGGCCGTGCTGCTGGCCGGCTCAACCGACGTCGGCCTGTGGGTCACCAAGCAGATGCGCGAGCTGAACGAGGTGATCTACCTGGGCCAGATCGAGGCCCTGAAGACGGTCGCAGAGCAGGACGGCATGCTGGAAATCGGCGCCGGCCTGAGCCTGGAAGACGCCTACGCCGCCGTGTGCAGGCACTACCCGGACGAACTGGGCGAGCTGTGGCAGCGCTTCGCTTCGCTCCCGATCCGCAACGCCGGCACCCTGGGCGGCAACGTCGCCAACGGCTCGCCCATCGGCGACTCGATGCCCTGGCTGATCGCCCTCGGCGCCCAGGTGGTGCTGGGCAGCGGCGGCAGCCGGCGCGTGCTGGCGCTGGAGGACTTCTACCTCGGCTACCAGCAGAAGGACTTGCGCCCGGGCGAATTCGTGCAGGCCTTGCGCGTGCCGCTGCCGCGTCCCGGGGTGCGCTTCCGTACCTATAAACTGGCCAAGCGCTTCGACCAGGACATCTCGGCGGTGTGCGCGGCCTTTGCCTTCACCTTGATCGGCGACACCATCGCCAGCGCCCGCATCGCCTTCGGCGGCATGGCCGCCACGCCCAAGCGCGCCGCCACGGCCGAGGCGCTGCTGGCCGGCAAGCCCTGGAACGAGGCTAGCCTGCGCGCCGCCATGGCGGCCCTGGCTCAGGACTATGCGCCCTTGAGCGACATGCGCGCTTCCAGCAGCTACCGCATGCAGGCCGCGCAGAACCTGCTGCGCCGCTTCTGGTTCGAGACGCGCCTCGACAACCCGCTGCCGGCCAGCAGCGTCAACGCCTTCGCGGCGGCAGGGAGTGCGGCATGAACGACTCGGTGGTACCCGAACTGAAAACCTGGAAGGAAGTGGGGCGCGCGCGCTTCCACGAATCGGCCGAGCTGCACGTGCTCGGCCAGGCCACCTACACCGACGACATCCGCGAACTCGCGGGCACCCTGCACGCGGCCCTGGGCCTGTCGGCGCGCCCGCACGCGCGCGTCAACGCGATCGGCCTGGACGCCGTGCGCGCCAGCCGCGGCGTGGTGGCGGTGTTCACGGCCGACGATATCCCGGGCACCAACGATTGCGGGCCGATCATCCACGACGACCCGATCCTGGCCGACGGCCTGGTGCAGTACGTGGGCCAGCCGATCTTCATCGTGGTGGCCGACACCCACGACAATGCGCGCCGCGCGGCGCGCCTGGCCCAGGTTGGCTACGAAGACCTGCCGGCCGTGCTGACCCCGCAGGAAGCACGCGCCGCCGAATCCTATGTGCTGCCGCCGATGCATTTGTCCCGCGGCGACGCCGCACGAGCTTTTTCGTCTGCTATCCATGTGGTCAAGGGCGAGCTGTATGTGGGCGGACAGGAGCAGTTCTACCTCGAAGGCCAGATCGCCTATGCGGTGCCGGGCGAGGACCGCGGCATGCACGTCTACTGCTCGACCCAGCATCCGAGCGAGATGCAGCACGTGGTCGCGCACGCGCTCGGCCTGCATTCGCACCATGTGACGGTCGAGTGCCGCCGCATGGGCGGCGGCTTCGGCGGCAAGGAATCGCAGTCGGCCCTGTGGGCCAGCGCCGCGGCGATCGCGGCCGCGCGCCTGCGCCGTCCGGTCAAGCTGCGCGCCGACCGCGACGACGACATGCTGGTCACCGGCAAGCGCCACTGCTTCCACTACCTGTACGAAGTCGGCTACGACGAATCGGGCCGCATCGTCGCGGCCAAGGTCGACATGGTCACCCGCGCCGGCTATTCGGCCGACCTGTCGGGACCGGTCGCCACGCGCGCCGTCTGCCACTTCGACAACACCTATTACCTGTCCGACGTCGAGATCCGCGCCGCCTGCGGCAAGACCAATACCCAGTCGAACACGGCCTTCCGCGGCTTCGGCGGGCCGCAGGGCGCGATCGCCATCGAGTACGTGATCGACGAGATCGCGCGCAATCTCGGCCGCGATCCGCTCGACATCCGGCGCCTGAACTTCTACGGCCGCAGCGAGCGCAACGTCACGCCCTATGGCCAGGAAATCGTCGACAACGTGATCCACGAACTGGTCGCGGAACTCGAAAGCAGCAGCGAATACCGCGCGCGCCGCGCCGGCATCGACGCGTTCAACCGCGCCAGCCCGGTGCTGAAAAAAGGCCTGGCGCTCACGCCGGTCAAGTTCGGCATCGCCTTCAACGTCACCCACCTGAACCAGGCGGGCGCCCTGGTGCACGTCTACGTGGACGGCTCGATCCTGGTCAACCACGGCGGCACCGAGATGGGACAGGGCATCAACACCAAGGTGATGCAGGTGGTGGCCCACGAACTGGGCGTGGACCTGGAACGGGTGCGCGCCACCGCCACCCACACCGGCAAGGTCGCCAACACGTCGGCCACCGCGGCCTCCACCGGCGCCGACCTGAACGGCAAGGCGGCCCAGGATGCGGCGCGCACCATCCGCGAACGCCTGGCGGAGTTCGCCGCGCGTCAGTACGGCGGGTCGGCCAGCGAAGTACGCTTCGCGGCCGACACCGTGTTCGTGAACGGCCTGGCGCTGCCCTTCGGCGAACTGGTCGCCAAGGCCTACCTGGCGCGGGTCCAGCTGTGGTCGGACGGCTTCTACGCCACTCCCGGCCTGCACTGGGACCCGAAAACCATGACCGGCCATCCTTTCTCCTACTACGCCTATGGCGCGGCGGTGGCCGAAGTGGTGGTCGACACCCTGACCGGCGAATGGAAGCTGGCGCGTGCGGACGCCTTGTACGACGCCGGCCGTTCGCTGAATCCGGCGATCGACATCGGCCAGGTGGAGGGCGCCTTCATCCAGGGCATGGGCTGGCTCACCACCGAGGAGCTGTGGTGGAACGCCTCCGGCAAGCTGATGACCCACGCACCCTCGACCTACAAGATCCCGGGCGTGTCGGATTGCCCGGAAGACTTCCGCGTCAAGCTGTTCGAGAACGCCAACGTCGAGGACAGCATCCACCGCTCCAAGGCGGTGGGCGAACCGCCGCTGCTGCTGCCGTTCTCGGTGTTCTTCGCGATCCGAGACGCCATCTCGGCGGTGGGCGGCCACAAGGTCAACCCGCCGCTGAATGCGCCGGCGACCAGCGAGGAGATCCTCAAGGCCGTATCGATGGTCAATGCCGCCGTCGAGACCGCCAGTGAATCTGCAACCCAGCAGGGCGCCTGAATGATCGATTGGCTGACAGCCGGGCTGGATGCGCCGGCGGTACTGGTGACGGTCGCGCGCGTGGAAGGCTCCGTGCCGCGCGAGGCCGGCGCGCGCATGCGGGTAGAAGCGGACAGCTTCCGCGGCACCATCGGCGGCGGCCACCTCGAACACCGTGCGCTCGACATCGCGCGCACCATGCTGCGCGATGGCGCGGGCGTCGGTCCCTGCCTGGAACGCTTCCCGCTCGGCCCCAGCCTGGGCCAGTGCTGCGGCGGCGTCGCCTGGCTGGCCTTCGAGCCGGCCGATGCGGCGCAGCTGGCGCTGCTGGATGCGCGCCGCAACGAGGACAGCTGGCGCCTGGTGGCGCTCGACGGCGCGCCGCAATGGGGTCTGTTCGACGGCGCCGGACGGCTGCTGGCGGGGCAAGCCGGTCCCGCGTTCGACCGTGCGGCCGGCACCCATGTGCTGGCGGAGGAGGGCGGACGGCGCTGGCTGGCCGACGCCGTGCCGGCGCCGCGCGCCCACCTGATGCTGTTCGGCGCCGGCCACGTGGGCGCGGCCATCGTGCGCGCCCTGGCGGAGCTGCCCTGCCGCGTGACCTGGGTCGACGAGCGCGAGGAGGCCTTCCCGGCGGACGTGCCGGCCAACGTGACGGTCGAGGCGACCGACACGCCGGAGGCGCTTGTTGAAAAAGCGCCACGCGGAACCACCTTCCTGGTCATGACCCACAGCCATGCACTTGACCTGCGCCTGTCGCACGCGATACTGTCTCGCCCCGAGGTGACGCAAACGCCAGACTGGTACGGGCTGATCGGCTCCGACACCAAGCGCCGCCAGTTCGAGCACCGCCTGCGCGAACGAGGCATTCCCGAACCGCGCATCGAAGCCATGGCCTGTCCCATCGGCCTGCCCGGCATCGCCGGCAAGGCGCCGGCCGTGATCGCGGCCTCCGTCGCGGCCCAGCTGCTGTCCCTGTGGGAAGCGGCCGCGCACCCTGAACCTTCTTCGGAACCCAACTGATGTCCACCGCACCGCACAACGTGCAAGCCTACCGTGCGAGCTTGCTGCACTTTCACGCCGATCCGGCCTTCGACGACAAGGCCCATGCCTGGCACGAGGACGGCCTGCTGGTCGTCGAGGATGGCTGCGTCAAGGCCGCCGGCGACTACGCGCAACTCGCCCCAAGCTTGCCGCCCGGTGTGACGCCGCTCGACTACCGCGGCAAGCTGATCACGCCCGGGTTCGTCGACACCCACCTGCATTACCCGCAGACCGACATGATCGCCTCGCCGGCCCCGGGCCTGCTGCCCTGGCTGGAGACCTATACCTTCCCGACCGAGCGCCGCTTCGAGGACCCGGCGCATGCGCGCGCGACCGCCGAGTTCTTCCTCGACGAGCTGCTGCGCTGCGGTACCACCACCGCCGTGGTCTACTGCACCGTGCATCCGGCTTCGGTCGACGCCTTCTTCGAGGCCAGCGAGGCGCGCAACTTGCGCATGGTGGCCGGCAAGGTGCTGATGGACCGCCACTGCCCGGACTTCCTGCGCGACGTCGAGGGCCAGCTGGGACAAAGCGAAGCCCTGATCAACAAGTGGCACAAGCGCGGCCGCGCGCTGTATGCGATCACCCCGCGCTTCGCCCCGACCTCGACCGAGGCCCAGCTCAAGCTGACCGGCGAGCTGGCGGCCCAGTACCCGGACACCTTCATCCAGACCCACGTGTCGGAGAACAAGGACGAATGCCACTGGGTGGGCGAGCTGTTCCCGCAGGCGCGCAGCTACCTGGACGTCTACGAACGCTTCGGCCTGATGCGCCCGCGCGCCCTGTTCGGCCACTGCATCTGGCTCGACGACGAGGACTTCGCGCGCATGGCGGCCACGGGCTCGGCGGCGGCGGTGTGCCCCACTTCCAACCTGTTCCTTGGCAGCGGCCTGTTCGACTTCGAGCGCGCCGACGGCGCCCGGGTGCAGCTCTCGTTGGGCACCGACGTGGGGGCGGGGACCTCGTTCTCGATGCTGCAGACCATGAACGAAGCCTACAAGGTGGCGCGCCTGAAGGGCAGCTACCTGCCGGCGCTGCGCATGTTCTACCTGGCCACCCTGGGCGCGGCGCGCAGCATGCGCCTGGAAGGCACGATCGGCAGCTTCGCGCCGGGCTGCGAGGCGGATTTCGTGGTGCTGGATCCGAAGGCGACGCCGCTGATGGCGCGCAGGAGCTCGCATTGCGAGTCGCTGGAGGAGCTGCTGTTCGCGCTGGCGCTGCTGGGCGATGACAGGGCGGTGGAGGAGACCTACTCGGGCGGACGCAAGGTGCACGGGCGGGGCGAGTGACTTGGATCCCGGCCTTCGCCGGGATGACGTTCCAAAGTGCGTGTCCGAAGCTGCAGTACTGGAGCTCTCGCACGACTAAACAACGTCATCCCCGCGCAGGCGGGGACCCAAGTTTGCCTGATCAGTGTCAGCCCAACCCCAGCAATATTGCCAACATTGAACGAAGCAGTTAGAGTTGCCGCGTCCCCGGCGCCGATTGCGCCGCCACCAGAAAGCACCACATGACCATGAAACTGACCGCCGGCGCGTTGCTGGCGCTGGCCGTCGCGGCCCAGCCGGCCCTGGCCAAGGGCCCGGCCTCGGGCGCCAACGAGGCCGCCACCTCCAGGCACTACGCTTCCCTGATCGCGGGCGAACCCAAGCTGGCCGAGCTGACCATGTTCTTCACCCAGATGCCCAAGGGCGGCGACCTGCACCACCATTACTCGGGCGCGATCTACGTCGAGCAGTACATCGACTTCGTCGACAAGCAGGGCTTTTGCGTGAACAAGCAGAGCTACCGGATCGAGACCAGGAAGGAAGTCGTCGCCGCCGAGCGCGCCAAGCCGGTCGCGGAGCGCAGCTGCCTGACGGGCGCCGAGATCTACGCCGACGACCATACCTGGCGCGAGCTGCTGCAGCGCTGGTCGAACAAGGACTTCGCCAACCACGGCGCCCTGCAGCCGCCGCCGGACCGCCTGTTCTTCCAGACCTTCGGCTATTTCGGCCCGGTGTCGAACTCGAACTTCCACGAAGGCCTGCAGGAACTCAAGAAGCGCGCCATCGCCGAGAACGTGGGCTATATCGAGACCATGTTCAAGTCGGCGCCCGCGCTGCCGAACCCGGACTTCGACAAGCAGGCCGCGGCCAACGCCGGCAATGACGCCGCGCTGGAGGCCCAGCTGGCCGCCGCCTGGGCGGCCCTGGACCAGGACCCCGGGTTCGGCAAGTCGATCGCCAAGTTCGTGGGCACGGTCCACGAGTCGGCCGAAGGCATCGACGACGAGCGCTTCACCATGCGCTACCAGACCTATGTATTCCGCCTGATGAGTCCCTCGCTGGTGTTCTCGTCGATGATGGCCGCCTTCAAGTCGGACCTCGCGAGCGACAAGATCGTGGGCGTCAACATCGTCGGCCAGGAAAGCAGCCACATCGCCATGCGCGACTACGCCCTGCACATGAAGATGTTCCGCTTCCTGCGCGCCAAGTACCCGGACGTCAAGGTGGCGATGCACGCCGGCGAGCTGGCCCTGGGCGACGTGCCGCCGGAAGGCCTGAAGTTCCACATCGACCAGGCGCTGGTGGTGGCGGGCGCGCAGCGCATCGGCCATGGCCTCGACCTGGTGCACGAGACCAATGCGCCGGCGATCATGAAAAAGATGCGCGACGAAGACATCCCGGTCGAGATCAACCTGACCTCGAACGCCTTCATCAGCGGCATCGAAGGGGCGAACCACCCGATCAACCTGTACCGTAAATACGGTGTGCCCTACGTGATCTCGACCGACGACGCCGGCGTGACCCGCCACACACTGTCCAACGAGTACGTGCTGTTCGCCAGCCGCTACAAGCCGAGCTATGCGGAAATGAAGAAAGCGTCGTACGCCAGCATCCGCTATGCCTTCCTGCCAGTGGCGGAAAAGCAACGTTTGACCCGCCAGCTCGACAGCCGATTTGCGGCCTTCGAAGCCCGGATTGCCCAGTTTGCGAAGACCGCCAAGCAGGTGCATTGACCCTTCCTACACGGTCCGGACGCGAGTCCGGACCGCTTTCCGGTTACGCCAAATTAGTGACTTTTTGACCATGGATTGTCATTAAGTCAATTTTTGTGGCCATCTCGCTACAAAAAATCTTGTCATATCTCAGGTTTGATGAATATTTCATCAAAACAATTTCGCTCCAGAACGCGATCCGTATAATCCGGCCTTGAGATTTGCTCATAAGCATTGTCAGTTTGTAGCGTAACTACAACGTCCCGCAGTTTATTTATATCTCGAAGATCTAAATAGCTAAGCGAAAACGAATTTGCCGGGTTGTTAACACTGATGCATATTGGCTCGCGTGATGTGTGGGAGTCCGTATCGAAGTGTCCGCTACCGCGTCATTCCGTTGACATATAGGAACGCTACAATCGCCGCCGCTAGTCGGCCGGCCCAGGCCGCAGGTCGCGCGGCGCACCGAGGCAAATAACGGTTGCAGTACTGAAGAGGGACACCCGCCGGGTGTCCATAAATAACTAAAGTTCTTTTTGGGGTTATCGATGATCACTCAACAACAGATCCGGCTCACTAAGTTGGCGCTGGCTTTGTCGGTTGCACTGGCGGCGTCGCCGTCGTTTGCACAGAACACCACCTCGGCCATCGGCGGCCGTATTTCCGCAGCCGACGGCAAGCCGGCAGCCGGCGCCCAGGTGTCGATCGTTCACGCCGAGTCGGGTTCTGTCAGCAATGTCACGACTGACGCGGAAGGCCGCTACGTCGCACGCGGCCTGCGTGTCGGCGGTCCTTACACCATCGTGATCACCAAGGACGGCGTCACCGAGCGCCGCGAAAACGTGTTCGTCGAGCTGGCAGAGACCGCATCGGTCGACGCCACCCTGGGCCAGCAGATGCAGACCGTGACCGTGACCGGTTCGGCAGCGCGCTCGGAGATCTTCTCGCGCAACACCATGGGTTCGGTCACCGCGATCAGCAAGGCCGACCTGGAAACCCAGGCATCGATCAACCGCAACCTGCAAGACTTCGCGCGTCTCGATCCGCGCGTGTCGCAGACCGACAAGGAACGCGGCGAGATGTCGGTCGCGGGCCAGAACTCGCGCTACAACTCGATGACCATCGACGGCGTGGCCGTGAACGACACCTTCGGCCTGGAAGCCAACGGCAGCCCGACCGCCCGCCAGCCGATCTCGATGGAAGCGATCGCCTCGGTGCAGGTGAACGTGGCCAACTACGACGTGACCCAGCGCGGCTACACCGGCGCCAACGTCAACGCCGTCACCAAGTCCGGCACCAACGTGTACCACGGCGGCGCCTACTACGTCACCCGTGACGACAACCTGGTCGGCGACCGTTTCAACGCCACCACCGGCGAATACAGCGAAGCCCCGGCCTTCAAGGAAAACACCAAGGGCCTGTGGGTCAGCGGCCCGCTGGTCAAGGACAAGCTGTTCTTCTTCGCCCTGGCTGAAAACCACGAAAGCAGCCGCAGCTCGCCGGACTTCGGCGCCATCGGCTCGGGTTCCGGCACCACCGTCGGCATCAGCCCGACCCAGATCGCGGCAGTCAAGGACATCGCTTCGCGCGTCTACAACATCGACCTCGGCGGTACTGAAGTGCCAAGCGGCACCAAGATGAAGTCGGAAGAGCGCATGATCAAGTTCGACTGGAACATCAGCGACGATCACCGCGCCAACCTGCGCTACTCGAAGACCTCGCAGAACGAGCCGATCTTCCCGGGCTTCTCGCAGAGCGGCGTCTCGCTGAGCTCGCAGTTCTACAACCAGGACAAGACCATCGAAACCCTGGTCGGCCAGGTGTTCTCGGACTGGACCCAGGACTTCTCGACCGAATTCAAGATCTCGCAGCGCGACTATGATTCGGTGCCGGTCAACAACGCCCGCCTGCCGACCATGTCGTTCCAGTTCAGCGGCCCGCTGCCGTCGGACGCGCCGAGCGGCACCCGTACCGGCAACCGTTTCCTGAACACCGGTACCGAAAACAGCCGTCACAACAACGTGCTGGGCACCAAGACCCTGGACCTGTACGCAGGCGCCAACTACCTGTGGGGCGACCACGAGTTCAAGGTCGGCGCGGACTACACCTCGAACGAGGTCTACAACGCCTTCCTGCAGAACGTGTACGGCAACTACACCTTCCAGTGCGATAACAACTTCACCTACTCCTTCGGTGCGGTGAACTGCGCCACTGCGAGCGCGGCCCAGATCGACGCCGCGATCTACGAGAACTTCACCCGTGGCCGTCCGTCGTCGTACACCGTGCAGCTGCCGGTCGCCGGCGGTTCGCTGAGCAACGCGATCGCCCAGTTCACGATGAAGAACACCGGTGTCTTCCTGCAGGATAACTGGACCGTCAGCAAGAACCTGACCGTCAGCGCAGGCGTGCGCGTGGACCTGACCAGCGTGGACAACACCCCGCTGGCCAACACCGCCGCCGCCCAGCCTGTCATCGCCGGCAATGCAGCCACCTTCGCCCGCCAGACCGGCGGCTTCGGCTACGACAACACCCGCACCTTCGACGGCAACAAGCTGTGGCAGCCGCGCGTCGGCTTCAACTACAAGTTCGACTCGGCTCGCCAGACCCAGCTGCGCGGCGGCGTCGGCCTGTTCCAGGGCGCGGCGGCCACCGTGTGGATGTCGAATCCGTTCTCGAACCCGGGCGTCGCTACCCGCGTCGTGACCTGCAGCAGCACCAGCTCGACCCGCTGCCCGGCAACCGACGGCACCTTCACCCCGGACGTCAACGCGCAGAAGTCGGTTGCCGGCGCCACCCCGGCAGCGAACGTCGACATCCTGTCACCGGACCTGAGGCAGCCGTCGATCTGGAAAGCCAACCTGGCCTTCGAACATGAGCTGCCGTGGAACGGCCTGGTGTTCGGCGCCGAGCTGCTGGCGACCCAGAACAAGGACGCGATCTACTACCAGAACCTGAACCTGGGCGCGCCGACCCGCATCGGCAAGGATGGCCGCGAACTGTACTGGAACGCGGACGGCCTGAATGCGAACTGCTACACCTTCACCAACAACGCGGTGAGCACTTCGCGCGACTGCCGTACCGTCAACAAGGCGCTGTCGAACAACAGCTACGGCAACGTGATGCTGGCCAAGGCGACCGACAAGGGCGACGCCCAGATCGTGACCCTGTCGCTGACGAGCCCGACCCGCAAGGGCTTCGGCTGGTCGGTGGCCTATAGCCACACCAATGCGACCGAAGTGTCGCCGCTGACCTCGTCGACCTCGGGTTCCAACTGGAACGGCCGCTCGGTCTTCAACCCGAACGAGGAAGTGGCGTCGAACTCCTCGTACCTGGTGAAGGACCGTATCAACGCCCGCCTGTCGTGGGAGAAGCGCTTCTTCGGCAACTACCGCACCCGTCTCGGCGTGTTCTATGAAGGCCGTGAAGGCAAGCCGTACAGCTGGACCGTCAACAACGACATGAACGGCGACGGCCTGGCCGGCAACGACCTGATGTACATCCCGTCGGCGATCGGTTCGGGCGAAGTCGTGTTCTACGGCGACACCGCGACCAGCAATGCCAACGAGCAGAAGTTCTGGAGCATCGTCAACACGAACGCCGCAATGCGCAAGGCAGCCGGCGGCGTGGTGGGCCGTAATACCGCCTTCTCGCCATGGACCAACAGCTTCGACGTCAAGCTGACCCAGGAACTGCCGGGCTTCATGAGCAAGCACAAGGCCAGCTTCTCGCTCGACATCCTCAACTTCGGCAACCTGCTGAACAAGAAGTGGGGCCGTATCGAGGAAGTGGGCTTCCAGTCGGCCGGCGGCCAGGCGCGCAGCTTCGTCGACGTCGTCGGCCTGGATGCACAGGGCCGCTACGTCTACGCAGTGCGTAACAACGTCGAAGACCTGAACGTCCGCCAGAACAAGGGCGAGTCGCAGTGGGCTGTCCAGGCAACCCTGAAGTACGAGTTCTAATCGGACTTCGCAGCCTGAGCTAAGCCAAAAACGGCCGGTGGAAACACCGGCCGTTTTTTATTTGATAAGAGTGAGTGGCTCGCTGTCGCGCGCGCTCCACGACACCGCCTGTAAGGATTTCCGGGCCGGCGGCGGCATGCCATAATGCCGCGATTTACGCCGGCCTTGGCCGGCGCCCGCTTGCATAAATAAAGGATTTCATGACCGTCTCGACCCGCGCTTGCGCACGCCTTACCATCCTGTCCACGGCGCTGCTGCTGGCCGGCTGCGCCAGCACCGCCAGCCAGGGACCGGTGACCATCAAGCTGGTCGCCATGAACGACTTCCACGGCAACCTCGAGCCGAGCCGCTACGTGCCCACCGGCGCCGACGGCGCCAGGGAAAAGGCGATCCGCGCCGGCGGCCTCGAAGCCGTGGCGGCCGCGCTGCAGGCCTGGCGCAAGGAAGACAAGGACCTGCTGTTCGTCTCGGCGGGCGACCTGGTGGGCGGCAGCCCGGCGATGTCCTCGCTGTGGGCCGACGAGCCGACCATCGAGGCGATGAACATGCTGGACCTGCGCGTGAGCGCGGTCGGCAACCACGAATTCGACGCCGGCCGCAAGGAACTGCTGCGCCAGCAGCACGGCGGCTGCGACTCGCCGCGCCCGGCCAAGGCCTGCCAGTGGTCGCCGTCCTGGGGCGGCGCCAAATTCACCTACCTGGCCGCCAACGTCATCGACAGCGCCACCGGCAAACCCTTCATCCCCGGCTTCCGGATCGAAGAGGTCAAGGGCGTGAAGGTCGGCCTGGTCGGCGTGGTGCTGCAGGGCGCCGATTCGGTGGTGATGGCCTCGGGCATCGCCGGCCTGAAGTTCGGCGACGAGGCCGAGGCCATCAACAAGGCCATTCCCGCCATGCGCGCGCAAGGCGCCGACGTGATCGTCGCCCTGGTACACGAGGGCGGTATCACCAGGGACGCGCCGCTACAGCCGGGCTGCACCGGCCTGGAGGGCGCCATCGTCGGCATCGTCAAGAAGCTCGATCCGGCCATCAAGCTGGTGATCTCGGGCCACTCGCACCAGGGCTACCTGTGCCAGGTCGAGGGCCGCACCGTGACCCAGGCCGCCACCGCCGGCCACCTGCTGACGCGCATCTCGATGAAGGTCGATCCGCGTACCGACACGGTGAGCGAGCTGCAGGCGGAGAACGTGGTCATGACGCCCGGCCTGTATCCGGCCGACCCGCGGATGGTCGCGTTCGTGGCCGCGGCGAAGGAGCGCAGCCGCGCCGCGCTCGCGCGCCCGGTGGCGAAGCTGGGCGCCGCGCCGGTACTGCGCAAGAACAACGAGGCCGGCGAATCGGCGCTGGGCGGCGTGATCGCCGACGCCGTGCTGGCCGCCACCCGCACGCACGGCGCGCAGATCGGCTTCATGAACGAAGGCGGCATCCGCAAGGACCTGGAAGCGGGCGAGGACAAGGTGGCCAGCTTCGGCCAGGTCCAGGCCGTGCTCCCGTTCGGGAACACGCTGGTGGTGATGGACCTGAGCGGCGCCCAGCTGCGCACGCTGCTGGAGCAGCAGTGGGCGCGCCCGGCAGCGTCGGGCACCTCGATGCTGCAGGTGTCGCGCGGTTTCACCTACCAGTGGGACGAGCAGCGCCCGGTGGGCAGCCGCGTGGTCCCGGGCAGCCTCAAGCTGGACGGCGCCGCCATCGACGATGCCAAGACCTACCGTGTGGTCGCCAACAACTTCCTGGCCGAAGGCGGCGACAACTTCCCCGAGTTCGCCAAGGGCAGCAAGCGCCTCGAGACCGGCATGCTCGACCTCGACGCCCTCACCGAGTACCTGAAAAAGAACGAAGGGCAGGGCGCCGCGCTGGCCCCCGCCGCACCGCGCATCATCAAGGCGCACTAACGATCATGGAAAAGCTTCAAATGAAAAAACTCGCTTGCGTGCTGGCAGTGACCTGCGCCTTCGCCTCCTTCGACGCCATGGCCTGGGGCCGCGACGGCCACCGCGCCGTGGGCGCCATCGCCGACAAGCTGCTCAAAGGCAGCTACGCCCAGAAGCAGATCGCCGCGCTCCTGCGGCCGGGCGAGTCGCTCGAGTCGATCGCCAACTGGGCCGACTGCGTGAAGGGCAGCTACTGCGGCCCGCAGACCCCGGAAATGGTCGAGTACGTGGCCGGCAACCCGAAGCACAGCGAATACCACTACACCGACGTGCCTTTCCAGCTCGAGAAGTACCATGACCACGGCGTGGGCACCTCGGAAGTCGACATCGTGCAGACGCTCAAGCAGTGCATCGCCGTCCTGCAGGGCAAGACGGATCCCGCCCTGAACCCGCACAAGTTCACCAAGCGCCAGGCCCTGATCCTGCTGGCCCATTTCGCCGGCGATATCCACCAGCCGCTGCACGTCGGCGCGGCCTTCGTGAGCAAGGACGGCAAGTTCGTGGTGCCGAAGACCCATGCCGACGTCGACGAGACCGGCATCTTCGATTCGCGCGGCGGCAACAACCTGCTGCTGGACGACGCGAAGATCGTGGAACTGGCGGCCGGCCTGATCCCGCCGGGCGACCCGGTTCCGGTCAAGGAAGGCGTGCCGAAGGCGCTGACCAAGCCCTTCCATTCCTACTGGGACAGCACCACGGTGGACTACGCCTTCCGCCGCATCCAGGTCAAGACCCCGGAACAGTTCGCGCAAGCCGCGATCGCGGGCAAGCCGCAGGTCGCCACGGCCAAGGGCGACCCGATGACCTGGCCCTACCAATGGGCGGACGACGCGCTGGTGGTGTCCAAGCTGGCCTACGCCGAGGTGGCGCCGGGCAAGCTGACCGCGCAGACCAGCAAGAAGGGCGAGATCTACTACACCTTCGCGCTCGAGGTGCCGGCCAACTATCCGGTGCCGAGCTCGGCGATCGCGAAGACCCAGCTGATCAAGGGCGGGTATAACCTGGCGGCGCTGCTGCAGGCGATCTTCCCCGAGCAGGGCTGATCGCCGGCGGTATCCTTCAGGGGCGCTCGAACACCACGAAGCGCTTGAAGGTGACATGCTCGAGTGCGCGCAGCCGGTAGCCGGCCGCGCGCCGGTATTGCTCCGGCTTGAAACCGGGAAGCGCGAACAGGACGCGGTGCAAGTCCGTGCCGTAGAAGTCGTGCTCCGTCACTCGCCGCCGGGTTTTTCCACAGTGGACTTCAAGCAGTACGGCGTCGCCTTCGTCGCCACCGCCGGTCTGGATCGCGACGATCCTGTCGATGTCCGCATAACGCAGGGTGCGCTTGCCCCACACACCCGCGAAATGATCGAAACCATCCTCGAGAAGGACGATGCCCCTGTAGTGGCGGCCCGGCAGCAATGCGCACACCCCGAACGTCAGCCCGCACAGGAGGCCACATGCCGCGCCAAGATAGCGCAGCCAGCCGGATGAAGTGGTGTACATCAGGGAAAACGAGATGGCGAGACAGAGCAGGGCGAAGAACAGGGCTTCCCTGCGCTGCAAGAGTGGTTCAAGCGTCGATTGCCGGCTTGCGGATAGCTCCGCCCGGAAGCCGCCCTGTTCTTTGTCTCGGGTCATTTGGTTGTATGGCGTCGATCCGCCCTGCGTTGAAACTCCTGCTGCGGAGTATCCTACAGGCTACAAGACTGCGCGCCAATTGGCTCAGGCGTAAAATGCGTCCGGGACAATAATGACTCGTGCGCTCATGCCCGGTTTTTCCATCGATTTCCAGTCCGCCACGCCGGCGCCGCGCCGCGTGCCGTCGCTCGGACGTGTACTGCTGGCGACCCTCCTGAGTTGCGCCTGCGCCCTGGCCTCGGCGGAAACGGTCACCGAGGCCCTCGACGACCTCGACCAGCACGGCTACGCCTCGCCGCTCCTTGCCATGCAGCGCCTGCAGGCGGCGAGCGCGCGTCCCGATGCCGCCGCGCCTGTGGCGCAACAGCTTCGCTATCATTCCATGCTGGCGCTGCTCGCCATCCACGGCAAGCACAAGCGGGAACTCGACGCCGCGCTGGTGCAGATCAAGGGGCTGGCCGATGGCGGCCGCTGCCAGCCCTGTGGCCCGCACTTGCTGGCGCTGCGGATCGGCCGGGCGGACGTGAACAACGAGCGCGCCGCCGTGAAACCCCTGGTCGACCAGCTGGCGGCGCTGCCGCCGGCGGCCGACCTGCGCTACGAGGCCGAGCGCCTCGGCGCGCTGGCGCGTGGGAATGCGCTGCTCGACGAGGAGGAGCAGGCCCTGGACCTGGGCGTGCGGGCGGTCGAAGCCGCCAGCCGGGCCGGCCTGCCGGCGGCCGAGGCGCGCCTGATGAACGCGCTGGCGCGCGTGCACTTCGCGCGCAGCGACATGGCCAGCGCCCTGCGCGTGACCCAGGACAGCTACGCGCTCGCCGAGCGCATCGGCTTTCGCTTCGTGATGGCGCAGTCCCGCGTCAACCAGAACTACGCCTACGGCACCCTGGGACAGGGCGACAAGGAATACCAGGCCTTGCGCGAGGTGCTGCGCATCACCAACGGCACGCCGGGCACCGAGGCGCTCGAGGAGATCGCGCAAAGCAATCTCTCGGCCTACCACATCCATCGCGGCGAGTACCCGCAGGCGATCAGCGCCACCCTGGCCGCGGAACAGCTGGCCCGGCGGCTGGGCGACGACATCGGCCTGGCCTTCGCCCTGAGCAACCGCGGCAGCGCCCTGGCCCGCAGCGGCCGCGTGGACGAGGGCATGGCGCTGATGAAGCAGGGGATGGCGCAGGCCGAAAAAGCGGGTGGACGCCGCGAAGTGCTGGACCTGCTGTCGGAACAGGTCAACGTGCTCGAACGCGTGGGACGCGACCGCGAAGCCCTGGCCGCGCTGCGCAAGTGGGTCAAGCTGTCCGGCGACATCACCTCGGCCGAGCGCGAGAAGGCCGTACTCGAGCTCCAGGAGAAATTCTCGGCCGAGCGCAAGACGCGCGAGATCGAACGCCTGTCGCTCCAGAACGCGCGCTCGCAGGCGGAAGTGACCGCCCACGCCTTGAAGCAGCGCCTGTGGGCGGCGCTGGCCGTGGTGCTGCTGCTGTCCGCGGCGCTGCTGGTGCAGTGGCTGCGCCGGGTGCGCAGGCGCAACCGGGCGCTGGTGGTCGACAATGCCGCGCTGGCCTCGCAGTCGATCCACGACCCGCTCACCGGGGTCTTCAACCGCCGCCATTTCGAACAGCTGATGGGACAGCAGGAAGCCACCGTCCACGGGCGTTCGCGCGACCGCCACTACCAGGCGGCGGTCGGACTCCTGCTGCTCGACGTCGATCACTTCAAGCGCATCAACGATACCTATGGCCATGCGGCCGGCGACGAGGTGCTGAAGGTCGTTGCCGCGCGCCTGAGCAGCCTGGTGCGCGAGCAGGATGCGGTGGTGCGCTGGGGCGGCGAGGAATTCGTGCTGGTGCTGCCGGGCACCTCGGCCGAAGGGCTGCCGATCATCGCGGCCAAGGCCCTCAGTGCTCTGGCACGCGAGCCGGTAAAGCACGAGGGACGGGAGATCACGGTGCGGGCCTCGGCCGGCGCCATCGCCTGGCCGGCCTGGCCGGACCAGAAATGGATGGACGCGGTGCACATGGCCGACCTGGCGCTCTACCTGTCGAAGACGGGCGGACGCAACCGCGCGACCTGTTTCCTGCGCCTGCGCGAGGGTGCCGACCTCAGCCGCGTGCACGGCGACCTGGGCGCGGCGGCCGAGGCGGGCGAGGTCGAGCTGCAGATGGTGCCGGGGCCGGCCTGACCCTGTTCCTGCGTGCCGGCTTGATGTGCGCGGCGCGCTCCGCCCCCGGTCATGGATAGAATGCGGGACACCATCATTGCCTCCGCCCGCCATGAACGCCATCCTCAAGGCCGTCTGCCGCACGGCCGTTTCCCTGTCCTTGCCTTTGACGGCCGCCGCCCAGGCCGGCGACGAGCGCCATCTCCCGCTGTGGGAGCTCGGCATCGGCGCCGCCGCGATCTCTACGCCCGCCTATCCGGGCGCCGGCGACCGTTCGGCGCGCGGCCTGGTGTTGCCTTTCATCCTGTACCGGGGCGAAATCCTGCGCGCCGACCAGTCCGGCATCGGGGCGCGCCTGTTCCGCTCCGACCGGCTCGAGTTCGACGTCGGGCTGGCCGGTTCCCTGCCGTCCGAATCAAGCGACGTGGACGCCCGCGCCGGCATGCCGGACCTCGGCACCTTGCTCGAATTCGGCCCGCGCCTGAAAGTGAAGATCGCCGATATCGACCGCGCCAGCCGGCTGCGCGCGGAACTGCCGCTGCGCGCCGTGATCGAGGCCCGCGGCGGCCTGCGCCGCCAGGGCTGGACCTTCGAGCCGCGCCTGGTCTATGAACGGGCCGGCGAGGGCGGCGCCTGGACCTTCCAGGGACAGCTGAGCGCGGTGATAGGGGACAAGCGCATCCACCGCTATTTCTACGACGTGCAGCCGCAACACGCGACGGCGCTGCGGCCGGCCTATGCATCGGATGCGGGGCTGCTGCTGACGCGCCTGGGCGTATTCGGGACGCGCAGGATCAATCCGGACCTGCGCCTGTTCGGCTTCCTGCGCTTTGAAAGCTATCGCGGCGCGGCGAACCGGCATAGTCCACTGCACCTGCGCGAGTCGGGGGTGTCTGGGGGAGTGGGCTTTGCCTGGACCTGGAAGCGTTCCAGCCGCCGCGCCAGCGGGGCGGAGTCGATCGATCCGCCCATGTAAAAACGCCGTGCGGCGAGGCCGCACGGCGCCAGCGACACCCGGACGGCGGGGAGCCGGCCGGATGGAGGGAAGCTTACTTGGTGCCCTTGCTATCCTTGTGCGACTTGGTCTTGTCGTGCTTGTCCTTCTTGCCATCCGCCTTGTCGTCGGCAGCCGGAGTGGCGGCAGTTGCCGGAGTAGCCGGGGTGGCGGCGGTCGCCGGAGTTGCAGCGGCGTCGGTCGCCGGCGCGGCCGGATCGGCCGGGGTGGCTGCGACCGCAGGGGTGGCCGGGGTGGCCGGCGTGGCCGGGGTGGCGGTCTGGGCGAAAGCCGAGGTGGCGGACAGAGCAACGATCAGGGTAGCAATGGTGTGCTTCATGTGATGATCCTTTACGGTTGAGGTTCCGGCGTACGTTTATCGTGTCACCTGACTCTTCAACGGGCTCACGGGCTGTCGTGTTGACGGTCTTTACAAAGGCTTACGGTAGTCACAATTGCTAACAAATACTGCAATACTCGATGGGAACGGGTAACAGTGCTTGTAGCCAATAGCTAGAAAAGCGTCATCCCCGCGGAGGCGGGGACGACGGGTTTGAGCTAAATGAAACGGGCGATACGCTCAGCGCGACTTGACGAACGGCCGTCCGAGCGCCTTGGGCGCCACCGACTTGGCCATCAGGCCGGCCAGCACGATCACGGTCAGCACATACGGGATCATCTGGATCAGCGACCCCGGGATGCGGCCCACCACCGGCAGGTCGACGCCTTCGATCTGGATCTGCACCGAGCCGAAGAAGCCGAACATCAGGCAGCCCAGCACCGTGTGCAGGGGGCGCCAGTTACCGAACACCATGGCCGTCAGGGCCAGGTAGCCGGCGCCGGCCGACATGTCGCGCAGGAAGAAGCCGCTCTGGACGATCGACAGGTAGGCGCCCGAGAACGAGCACAGCACGCCGGCGATCAGCATGGCCGTGTAGCGGGTGCGCTGCACCGACACGCCGGCCGCGTCGGCCGCATGCGGGTTTTCGCCGCAGGCGCGCAGGCGCAGGCCGAAGCGGCTGTGGTACAGCACCCAGTGCACCAGCGGCAGCAGCAGGAAGGCCAGGTAGACCAGCACCGAATGACCGCCGATCACGTGGCCGTAGAACCAGCCCAGGAAGGGCACGTCAGCCAGCGCGGCGGTGCCCGGCAGGACCACGTCGGTCAGGCGCGCCTCGCCCAGTTCCGGCGTACGGCCGCCCTGCTGGAAGAAGTACTGCGCCACCACGAAGGTCAGGCCGCTCATGGCGATGTTGATCGCCATGCCCGCCACCAGCTGGTTGCCCTTCTGGGTGATCGACACGAAGGCCTGCACCATGGCCAGGGCCATCGAGGCCAGGATGCCGGCGGCGATGCCGATCCACGGGTCCTGGTAGGTATAGGCGACGCCGGCCGACACGAAGGCCGAGGCCAGGATCTTGCCCTCGAGGCCGAGGTCGATCACGCCGCTGCGTTCGGCGAACAGGCCGGCCATCGCCGCGAAGATCAGGACCGGCGCGTTGCGGATCGTCGAGACGACGATACTGGCGAGTTGGAAGTCGTCCATGGCTTATCCTTTGCGCGACTTGGTGGAGTTGATCAGTTTCAGGACCGCCGGCGCGTACAGGTTTTCCATCGCGCCGCAGAACAGGATGATCAAGCCCTGGATGAAGATGAAGGTCTCCTGCGGGATGTTCGGTTTTTCCAGCGAGAGGTCGAAGCCGCCCTGGATCAGCGCGCCGAACAGCACCGAGGACAGGAAGATGCCGACCGGGTTCTGGCGGCCCATCAGGGCGATCGCGATGCCGATGAAGCCGGCGCCGGCCGGGAAGTTCAGGCTCAGGTAGTGGGTCGAGCCGAGGATCGAATTCACCGCGGCCAGGCCGGCCAGGGCGCCCGAGATCAGCATGGCGACGATGATGGTGCGGCTGATGCGCACGCCGGCGTAGTGGGCGGCGTGCTGGTTCAGGCCGGTGGCCTGCAGCTTGTAGCCCCAGGGCGAGCGCGAGATCATCACGCCGTAGATCGCCAGTGCGGCGATGGCGAAGAAGAAGCCGATGTTCAGCGGGGTGTCGCCCAGCACCGGGAACCACTCGCCCAGGCGCGGCATCCACGCGGCTTCGGCGAACACGCGGCTGGCCGGGTTCTGGTCGCCCTCGGGGATGAGCTTCAGGATCAGGTAGTTCATCAGGCTGGCGGCGATGAAGTTGAACATGATGGTCGTGACCACCACGTGGCTGCCGCGCTTGGCCTGCAGGTAGCCGGGCAGGAAAGCCCAGCCGGCGCCGAACACGGCGCTCGCGACCATCGCCAGGGCAATCAGCAGCCAGGGCGAGAGCGTGGCGTCGAAGGCCAGCATCGCCAGGGTCAGGCCCAGGCCGCCCAGGTACATCTGGCCTTCGGCGCCGATGTTGAACAGGCCGGCCTTCATCGCCACCGAGACCGCCAGGCCGGTGAACACGAAGGTCGAGGCGTAGAACAGCGTGTAGCTCAGGCCTTCCGGATTGATCACGGCGCTGTTGATCAGGATCTGCAGCGATTCGACCGGGCTCTCGCCCAGCAGGTGGATGACGAGCGCCGCCACCAGCAGCGCCGACAGCAGGTTCAGGAGCGGCAGGACGAAGCCCGAGGCCCAGCGTGGGAGTTCAGTGGTTTTCATGCTCATTGGCGATCAGTGCTTGTGCATCCCGCCCATCAGCAGGCCGATGCGGGTGGTATCGAATTCTTCAACGTTGAGCTCGCCGGTGATGCGGCCGCCCGAAACGACCACGATGCGGTCGGCCAGGGCGCGCACTTCTTCCAGCTCGGTCGAGACCAGCAGGATCGCCACGCCTTCGTCGCGCAGGCGCAGCAATTGGGTGTGGATGCTCTCGATGGTGCCGATGTCCACGCCGCGGGTCGGCTGGCCGACCAGCATCAGCTTCGGGCAGGCCGAGACTTCGCGCGCGATCACGACCTTCTGCTGGTTGCCGCCCGAGAGCAGGCCGATGCGCAGGTCCGGGTTCTTCGGACGCACGTCAAAGGCCTCGAGCAGGTGGGCGCAGCGCTGGGCGATGGCCTTGAAGTCGAACAGGCCGGCACGGTTCTTCACCCGGTCCTGGTAGCCGAACACGGTGTTCTGCATCACCGAGAAATCCTTGATCACGCCGTCGCGCAGGCGGTCTTCCGGCACGTGGCCGATGCCCAGCTGGCGGAACACGGCGGGCAGGCCGTCGGCGTTGGAGCGGCCGGCGTAGGGCAGGTCCTTGCCCAGGAAGCTCACCTTGCCGGAGGTCGGCAGGCGCATGCCAGACAGGATTTCCATCAGTTCGCTCTGGCCGTTGCCCGAGACGCCCGCGATGGCGACGATCTCGCCGGCGCGCACCGTCAGGTCGATGTCGGCCAGCAGCCTGACCTTGTTCTTGTCCTGCAGCTGCAGGTTCTCCACCTTCAGCACGGCGTCGCCCGGATTGTAGGGCGCGCGCGGCAGGTTGCCCTCGATCGGGCGGCCGACCATCATGTTGGCCAGCTGCTCTTTCGACGTCTCGGCGGTCGATACGGCGCCGACCACGCGGCCGGCGCGCATCACCGTCACCTGGTCGGTGATCTCCATGATCTCGCCCAGCTTGTGGGTGATCAGGATGATGGTCTTGCCCTGATCCTTGAACAGCCGCAGGATCTCGAACAGCGAGGCGGTTTCCTGGGCGGTGAGGACGGCGGTCGGCTCGTCCAGGATCAGGATCTCGGCGCTGCGATAGATCTGCTTGAGGATCTCGACGCGCTGCTGCGCGCCCACCGACAGGTCGTGGATGGTGGCCAGCGGGTCGACGTCGAGGCGGTAGCGGGCGCAGATCTCGCGCAGGCGGCCTTCTGTTTCGGCGCGCTTGGCAGCCAGCTTGAATCCGCCCTCGGCGCCCAGCATCACGTTGTCGAGCACGGTCATGTTCTCGACCAGCATGAAGTGCTGGTGCACCATGCCGATGCCCAGCGCGATCGCCTCGTGGCTGGTGCGGATAGTGCGTTCTTGTCCGTCGATCAGGAGCTGGCCGCTGTCGGCATTGTAGTAGCCGTACAGGATGCTCATGAGGGTGGATTTGCCGGCGCCGTTTTCGCCGATCACGCCATGGATCGAGCCCTTGGCGATCGAGAAGCTGACGTCGGCGTTCGCCTGCACCGGCCCGAAGGCCTTGCTGATGTTGCGAAATTCTACGGCTGGCTGCATTGAATCAGTCATTGTTCAGTATTCAAAAGCGCGCCGGACCGGGAGACCGGTGCGGCGCGCTTTTTAATGGGAATGGAAAATCAGACCGGGCAGCTGCTGCCGGCGCGGTAGTCGATGACCTTGATCTTGCCGTTGATGATGTCGGACCGCACGCCGTTGACGCGCTTCTCGATCTCCGGCGTGACGACCTTGCGGTTGTCCTTGTCCAGCACCCAGTCCACGCCGCCTTCCTTCAGGCCCTTGTAGGTGACGCCCGGTTTCCAGGTGCCGTTCTTCATCGCCATGAAGGAGTCGTAGACGGCCACGTCCACGCGCTTGACCATCGAGGTCAGCATGGTGCCCGGGTGCAGGTAGTTCTGGTTCGAATCGACGCCGATCGCCAGCTTGCCTTTTTCCTTGGCCATCTGCAGCGTGCCCATGCCGCTGCCGCCGGCCACGGCGAACACCACGTCGACGCCGCGGTCGAACTGGGCGCGCGCCAGTTCGCCGCCCTTGGCCGGGTCGTTCCAGGCCGCGGCGGTGGTACCGACCATGTTCTGCACGATCTCGACCTTCGGAGTCTGGGCCTTCGCGCCCTGCGCGTAGCCGCAGGCGAAGGCGCGGATCAGCGGGATGTCCATGCCGCCGACGAAGCCGAGCTTCTTCGATTTCGAGGCCATGGCGGCGGCGACGCCGACCAGGTAGGAGCCTTCCTGCTCCTTGAACATCACCGAGTTGATGTTGTTGCCCTGCGCGATGCTGTCGATCAGCACGAAACGCACGTTCGGGAATTCCTTGGCGACTTTCTGGACGGCCTGGGTCTGCGAGAAACCGATGGCGGCGATCAGGTCCAGCTTCTTGCGGGCGAGGCCGCGCATGACCTGTTCGGCCTGCGTATCGCTGCTGGCTTGCGCTTCGAAGACCTTGATGCCGGTCTCCTTGCTGAATCGGTTCAGGCCTTCGAACGCCGACTGGTTGAACGACTTGTCGAACTTGCCGCCCGCGTCGTAGACCATGCCCAGTTTCGGTGCACCCGGCGCCGCGAGGGCGCTGCCGGCGACGCAGAGGGCCGCGATGGTCATGCTGAGATACTTGAATTTCATGTAGTGGCTCCTGGAATAGCGATATTGTACCCGCCGCAATCTTGCGTTTGAGACGGGCAGCGCAAGCTGCATCGTCCACGGCGTCCAATGAGGCGGGGTCATCGCGCAGCGCGATTGTGTCAGCCTGGGAACGCTCGTGGGGTTACGATTTGTATCGCGGGGACGATCTCTCCGGTGGAAGCCTTGTCATGTCGCGCCGTCGCAACAGGAAATGCGCAGGAAACTCGGGGAGAAATCGGCCGCGTGCCGCGCATGGTTCGCCATACCTGGACCCTCGCAGCTCAGCCTGTCAAATATGCATCATGCGGCATATTGATGACAAATACCATTTTACTTGGCAATTTATTCGAGGGAAATATAAGTGCTGACAACATTCAACAATTATTCGCCTCGGCCGGTTCGGGCACGGAGGCAGGCGGCAGCACGGGCGGGGTCACCGGCTGGCTGAACCGGCGCGTCAGGAAGCTGGCGATCAGGGCCTGGGTGGCCTCCAGGTAGGGGATGTTCATGTGGTCCGAATTCGGCACGGTGTCGTCCGCGACCAGCTGGGCCAGCTTGGACACCAGTTCGTCGGTGTGCGAGTGCGGCACCACGTCGTCTTCGCTGGCGCGCAGCACATAGGTCGGCGCCTTCAGGGACGGTGCGTACTTGATCGACTCGAAGCGGTGGCGCAGCATGTACTCGATCGGCATCGCACGGAAGCGGCGCTTGGCGATGGCCAGGATGGAGTCGTAGGGCGTGATCAGGACCACCGAGTGCACCGGGCGTTCCTTGGCCACCTGCACCGCGACACCCGAGCCCAGGCTGCGGCCGACGACGGCGATGCGCTGGGAATCGACCATGCCGCGCGCGGCCAGCCAGTCGTAGAACGCGCAGCCGTCCTCGATCATGTGGGTTTCGGCCGGGTCGCCGTGCGACTCGCCGTAGCCGCGGTAGTTCATGGCCAGCACGGTCATGTTGGGGAAGAGCTTGCCGGCGTCGCGCACCACCCAGGACACTTCCTCGGAACGGCCGCCGAAATAGATCACGGCCGGGCGCGGGCCCTGCACCTGCGGCGTCATCAGCCAGCCGCACAGGCGGGTGCCGTCCTTGGAGCGCAGTACCACCTGGCGGGTGCGGTGACCGCTGCTGCGCGGGCTTTGCACCTCGCGCTCCACGGTCGGATTGAACACCAGCCTGCGCTGGCTTGCCGCCACCGCAGCCGTCAGGCCCAGCCACAGGACGCTGGCTACACCCGTGATCCCCGCCGCCATTTTCTTTGGTGTGTACATGCAGCACAGTCTAGCGCTACAGCCAGTTTTTGTTCTGTGCGGCACATATCACTGTTCAGCACATGGCTTAGTTATAGGAAAAAAGTTGTTTTCTCACAACGCTTAACTCCATAAATCGCCTATTCCTGGGCGAATGGAGCGGCGTTCGCCTGCGGCGCGGCGGCCTGTCGGCGTGCCTGCTGCTGGCTTCCCTGCCTGGCCTTTCCAATGACAGGCCGAGCCGCTGGCGTGCAAGCCGTCCGGTGTTATCGCTGCCGGATGCGGCCTGCTGGCACCGCGATCGGTAAGCTCAGCGGCTCATCCAGCGGCCGGTGGCGAGGCGTAACATTGTCAATAAATACTTTAAATTTGTGCCAATGTAATTTTCTTGTTATAATTTTTCTCGCCCGTCAACGCATGGCTTGATCCTTTCGGCGCGGCTGCTTTATTTCGCTTGTTTCCACTCCTGGCAATCGACGGCGCGTGCCACGCGCTCGATTGTGTTCGCCTTGTGGCGGCATTGCCGCCACGCCCACCAGGTCGGCGCCGTAGCGCCGAGCGCATCGCTCTAAAAGGACGAGGACGATGACCATCAGCATGACCAATCCAACCCGATGGGCGCCACGCCCCCACCCGGAACACTTCGTGCTCGCCACCGATCTCGACGGCACCTTGCTGGCCGGCAGTGTCGCCGCGCGCCGCCAGGTGCGCGAACTGTTCGCCGGCGCGCGCGCCGGCGCCACCCTGGTGTTCGTCACCGGACGCGGCCTCGAGTCGATTCTGCCCCTGCTCAGCGATCCGACGATCCCCATGCCCGATTACATCATCGCCGATGTCGGGGCCACCATCGTCGATGGCGCGTTGCGCCCGGTCGGCGAACTGCAGGACGAGATCGCCGCGCGCTGGCCGGGATCGCAGGCGGTGCTGCGCGCCCTGGCCGGCTTCTCCGGCCTGGAGCGCCAGAGCGTGCCCCAGGAACGGCGCTGTTCCTTCCTGGCGCGCGAACAGGCCGTCACGCCCGCATTGCGGGCGGCGGTCGAGGCCCTGGGCTGCGATCTGCTGATGTCGGCCGGCCGCTACCTCGACGTGCTGCCGCGCGGCGTCGGCAAGGGCCCGGCGCTGCTGCGCCTGGCGCAAGCGGCCGGTTTCGATCCCGCCACGGTGGTCGTGGCCGGCGACACGCTGAATGACCTGTCGATGTACGAGACCGGCTTGCGCGGCATCGTGGTGGGCGGGGCCGAACCGGCGCTGGTGGAGCAGGTGCGCCGCTGGCCGCTGGTGCATGCCGCGGGAGGCGAAGGTTGCGACGGGATCCTGGAGGGCCTGGCCCACCATGGTGCGATCGCCCCGGCCTCGCCCCGTGCGGCATTCCCGCCGCCGCGCGGCGAGGCCGAACTGGTGATGGTCTATCACCGCCAGCCGTTCGACGAAGTGACCGAGGAGGGCGTCGTGCGGCGCCGGCGCCCGCGCAGCCCGAACGGCATCATTCCGACACTGCTGCGCTTCTTCGCAGGCGAGCGCGCCGGTTCCTGGGTGGCCTGGTCGCAGCAAGCCAGCCGCGAGCCGGAAGATTTCGCCACGCATGTCGCGGTCGACCCGGAGCGCTATCCGCTGCTGAAGGCGGCGCGGGTGGCGCTGACGGCCGAGGACATCGACATCTTCTACAAGAAATTCTCGAAAGAGGCCTTCTGGCCGATCATCTTCTCCTTCCCGGACAAGGCCGAGTTCAAGCAGGCGCACTGGGAGCGCTTCCTGGAAGTCAATCGCCTGTTCGCCGAACGCACGGCACGTGAAGCGGCGGAAGGCGCGCTGGTCTGGGTGCATGACTATAACCTGTGGATGGTGCCGGCATACCTGCGCCCGCTCCGGCCCGACCTGCGCATCGCCTTCTTCCATCACACCGCCTTCCCGTCGAGCGACGTCTTCAACATCCTGCCGTGGCGGCGCGACATCATCGGTAGCCTGCTCCAGTGCGACTACGTGGGTTTCCATATCCCGCGCTACGTCGAGAACTTCGTCGATGCGGTGCGCACCCATGCGCCGGTCGACGCCCGCGGCGGCGTGCCCTGCGCGCCGCGCTTCCTGACCTACGGCTGCGCGCTCGGCGTCGATACCATGACGACCGCGATCGAGGCCGGCGGGCGGCGGGTCGGCCTGGGCGCGCATCCGGTCGGCACCGACGTGGCGATGATCGAACAGGCTGTCGCCAGCGCGGACGTGCAGCGCCAGGCGGGCGCGATCGGCGCCTACCTGGGCGCCGCGACCGGGATCGTGTCGATCGAGCGGCTCGACTATGTCAAGGGCACGCTGGAAAAGCTCGAAGCCTTCGAGCGGCTTTTGGAGTGCCATCCGGAGCACATCGGCAAGGTGACGCTGCTGAACGTCATCACGCCGGCCGCGCCGGGCATGGAAATCTACGAAAGCCTGCGCGTCGAGGTGGACCGCACGGTCGGCCGGATCAACGGCCGTTTCTCGACCCTCGATTGGGTTCCGGTACGCTATTTCTACCGTTCCTTGCCTTTCGAGGAGGTGCTGGCGCACTACGTCGCATGCGATATCGCCTGGATCACGCCGCTGCGCGACGGCCTGAACCTGGTCGCCAAGGAATTCGTCGCGGCGAAGAAGGCCAGCGGCCGCTCCGGGGTGCTGGTCCTGTCGGAGTTCGCGGGCGCGGCGGTCGAACTGCACGGCGCCTTGCTGACCAATCCCTACGATGCCAATGCCATGACCGCCTCGCTGCACGAGGCATTGAGCATGGGGGCGGACGAACGCGCCTACCGCACCGCGCGCATGGCGATGATCGTCGAGGAGCACGACGTGGCCCGCTGGGGCCGTGACTTCATCGCGGCCGCCGGCGGCGCGGCGACGGCCATCCTGCCGGCCGCGGCGGATGCGCTGGCCGCCTGAGGCGAACGGCATCCCGACTGGAGCAAATGACATGGACTATCTGATACTCGACAACGACCTCGTGGCCTGGAGCATCGCCCTCGGCATCGCCGCCGCCGTGATCGTGCTGCTCCTGCTGGCAAGGCGCCTGGTGGTGCAGCGCCTGCGCGCCTTCTCGGCCTCGACGGCCACCTACCTGGACGACCTGGCGGCGAAGGTGCTGGCCGCCACCCACCCGCTGTTCGTCCTGGCGATGGGCCTGTATGCCGGCTCGCATGCGCTGGCCCTGTCGGACAAGAGTGCTACCCTGCTGGCGCGCATCGCGATCGCCGCGCTGCTGCTGCAGGTGGCGCGCTGGGGCGACATCGGCGTGCACGGCTGGCTGCAGCATTACCGGGCCAGGCGCAGCGAACAGGATGCGGCCAGCACCACCTCCACCGCGGCGCTGGGCTTCGTGGCGCGCACCGCGATCTGGGTCGTCATCGTCCTGATGATCCTCGACAACTTCGGGGTGAACATCACGACCCTGGTCGCCAGCCTCGGCATCGGCGGCATCGCGGTCGCGCTGGCGCTCCAGAACGTGCTGGGCGACCTGTTCTCTTCGCTCTCGATCGTGCTCGACAAGCCCTTCGTGGTGGGCGACTTCATCGCCGTCGACGATATCGCCGGCACCGTGGAGTACGTGGGCCTGAAGACCACCCGCATCCGCGGGCTGGGCGGGGAGCAGGTGGTGTTCTCGAACAGCGACTTGCTCGGCAGCCGGATTCGCAACTACAAGCGCATGCAGACGCGCCGCATCGTGTTCACGATCGGCGTGACCTACGAGATCGGCAAGCGCCAGCTGCTGGCGATTCCGGCCATGCTGCGCGAGATCGTCGAGGCCCAGCCCCAGGCCAGGTTCGACCGCGCGCACTGCAAGTCCTACGGCGCCTCCTCGATCGATTTCGAAACCGTGTACATCGTCCAGACCCCGGACTACGGCGCCTACATGGACATCCAGCAGGCGATCAACTTCGCCCTGTTCGAGCGTTTCGCCGAAGAGGGGATCGACTTCGCCTACCCGACCCAGACGGTCTACCTGGCGCGGGCGAAGGCGGGTGAGGGCGCGGACGACTAGGCCGGCGCCGATGTACGATCGCCAACGGACGCTGTCGGCGGTGCGATACAAAGCTTGTCTTCCTGGCAGGGACCAGGCCAAGAAACATTTGTATGAATAGGAATTCCCGGCGAGAATCTCGGTTTTCCTTATCCTCGGGGAATTTCGATTTCCCGCGATCATGAACGCTCCCGACACCCCAAGCCGCCCGGCCTCGCTGCGCGACGCCATCGCCCACCGCTTCAGCTTGCTCGACGACAAGGCGAACGACGCCGAGATCGATCGCAGCCTGCGCGCCGGCGTGGAACTGCGCGGCGCCACGCCCTGGATCCTGATGTTTGCGATCGTGATCGCATCGGTCGGCCTGAACACGAATTCGACCGCAGTGATCATCGGCGCGATGCTGGTGTCGCCCCTGATGGGGCCGATCGTCGGGCTCGGCTATGGGGTCGGCATCTACGATTTCGCGCTGGTGCGCCGCTCACTGGCCAATCTGGCGATCGCCGCCGGCATCAGCCTGCTCACCTCGACGCTGTATTTTATGTTGACGCCGCTGGACGAGGCGCAGTCCGAATTGCTGGCGCGCACCACGCCCTCCCTGTGGGACGTGCTGATCGCCCTGGCCGGCGGCTTGGCGGGGATCATCGGCCAGACCCGGCGCGAGAAGTCGAACGTGATTCCCGGCGTGGCGATCGCCACCGCGCTGATGCCGCCGCTGTGCACCGCGGGCTACGGGCTGGCCAACGGCGACTGGGCGGTGTTCGGCGGCGCCTTCTACCTGTTCTCGATCAACTGCGTGTTCATCGCTTTCGCCGCGGTGGTCGTGATCGAATTCCTGCGGCTGCCCCATCGCAAGTTCCTGGACCCGCGCAGGGAGCGTCACGTCAAGCGCGCGCTGCTCGCGATCGTGCTCCTTACCGGCCTGCCCAGCATCTACCTGGCGGCAAAGCTGGTCGACAACGAAGTCTTCAAGAGCCGGGCGCGTGAGTTCGTACGCAAGGAATTCCGGGCGGCCCAGGTACATGTGCTCGACACCAATGTGGTTCCCGGCTCGCGCGCCATCGAAGTGACCTTGATCGGCGCGCGGCTGCAGGCGCCGGCAATCAAGGCGATCGAGGCACGGCTGGCGCCGGCCGGCTTGGAGGATGCGCGCCTGTCCGTGCACCAGGCCCAGGCGGAAACCGACAACAAGATCGACGTCCGCAGCCTGAAGGCGGACATCCTGGCCGATATCGTACGCAACAACCAGCAGGCGCTGCAGGACAAGGATGCGCGCATCGCCGCGTTGCAGGCACAGCTGAGCGGACAACAGGACTGGGCCGGCCAGGCGGCGGCGATTACCCGCGAGTTCGAGGCGCAATATCCGCAATGCGGCAACGTGCTGGTGGGCAAGGCGGTAGCGCCGGGCGCGGTGCGGGAAGCGCAGATCCCCTTCCTGAGCGCCGACTGCCGGCGCAAGCCCGGCTCCGCCGACCTCAGGCGCATCGAGGACTGGCTGAAGGTCAGGACCGGCGACCCGGCGGTGAAGCTGGTGTTGTCTGCGACGCGCGGCAAGATCCTGCGCCAGGACGCCGCGCCGGAGCGCGTTCCGCCGGCGCCGCGCGCCGGCTAAGAGCGCGCGCTGCTCAGGCGGTCCGCGCGTCCTGCCCGGCCTGGCCGTGGGCCGCGTACTGGTCGACGTCGAGCACGGTGTGGTCGTAGCGCTCCTCGTTGGGCAGGGCGCCGGCCGGCGGCTTGATGGCAGGGCCCGGCATGCCGGGCGAGCCGAGCATGCGGTAGCCCAGCCAGGCCGAACCCAGCACGGCCGCCGCGCCCAGCACCGACAGCGCCATCGAACGCGGCGCATGGTGCGGCGTGGTGACGCGCTTGGCCAGGTTGGCGGCGGTGAGGGCCAGGGCGGTGCCGTTCAGCAGGCCGTGCACGGTGGCGTCGCTCTTGGCCGGGGTGTCGTCGGCGATGGTCTGGTAGTCGCGCGCGCCCGCCGCCCCGGCCGCCAGCCCGCCGACGAAGCCGCCGGCCAGGCTGTAGAAGGCGGCATCGGCATAGCGCGCGTCGCCGGTGGAGCGGTGGGCGGCGTCGAGCAGCAGGCCGAGCGGGATCAGGGTGGCAGGGATCTTGTTCAGGATCGGGTGCAGCAGGTGGCCTGCGATCATGGTCTTGGGCATGGTGTTCTCCTTGCTGGATGCGTGTGGATCAGTGTGGCATACGGGCGGGGAGGGGAGAGCACGGTTGGGGTCTGCGTTGGTGGTGTGCCTGGGAACTTGGGTCCCCGCGAATGCGGGGACCCAAGTTCCCAAGCAATCCGTTACCATCTCCGTTCCCCCGCCAACCATTGGAGCCCCCCAGTGCACTACATCCTGATGTACGACCTCGCCCCCGACTACCTCGAGCGCCGCGGCGAATTCCGCGACGAACACCTGAAGCTGGCCTGGGCAGCCCAGGAACGCGGCGAGCTGATTTTGGCCGGCGCCATGGCGGAACCGGCCGACCACGCCGTGCTGATCTTCGACTGCGCCACCCCGGAAGCGGTGCAGCTGTTCGCCGCCCGCGACCCCTACGTCACCCACGGCCTGGTGCGCGCCTTCCATGTGCGCCAGTGGAACACGGTGGTCGGCGAGCTGGCCACCACGCCGGTCCGCCCCGCGTAAACCGCCTTGAACATGGGGTAATATTGCCCGGCTTCTAAACGCGTTTCACAATAAAAAAGCTGGAGACCCCATGCAATCTGCCGTCAACCTGTGGCCGCTGCTCGGCGTAGCGGTCATCGTCGCTGGCTTCCTGCTGCGCGCCAATCCGGTGCTGGTGGTGGTGGCCGCCTGCGGCGTCACCGGCGCCGCAGCGGCGATGCCGGTGACGGCCATCCTCGCCTCGCTCGGCGCCGCCTTCGTCAAGACCCGCAACCTGCCGCTGATCCTGCTGCTGCCCTTGGCCGCCATCGGCCTGCTGGAGCGTTTCGGCCTGCGCGAGCGCGCCCAGAGCGCCATCGCCAGGGTGCGCTCGGCCACCGCCGGCCGCCTCCTGATCGTCTACCTGTTCGCGCGCGAGACCACGGCCGCCGCCGGCCTCACCAGCCTGGGCGGCCACGCGCCCATGGTGCGTCCGCTGGTGGCGCCGATGGCCGAAGCGGCAGCCGAAGCCAGGTCCGGCCCGCTGCCCGAGCACCTGCGCCAGCGCATCCGCGCCATGGCCGCCGCGACCGACAACGTCGGCCTGTTCTTCGGCGAGGACATCTTCGTGGCCTTCGGCGCCATCGTGCTGATGCAGACCATCCTGCAGGCCGAGGGCATCGCCGTCGATCCGCTGCACATGGCGCTGTGGGGCATCCCGACCGCCATCACCGCCTTCGTCATCCATGCCTGGAACCTGCGCCGCCTCGACGTCCAGATCCAGCGCGAGATGGGCAAGACGGCCGCATCGGGCAAGACGGCCGCATCGGGCAAGACGGCCGGATCGGGCAAGGCGTCCGCATGACCCTCACCCTCGACCATTTCTACGTGCTGGTCGGCCTGCTGCTCGGCGCCGTGGCGGTGATGAACCTGCTGGACCGCAGCAATCCGCGCCGTGTCACGACGGCCATGTTCTGGGGCCTGTATGCGCTGCTCTACCTGGCCGGCGAACGCATGCCGCCGGAGGCGGTCGGCGCGTTGATGATCGCGATGGCCCTGGTGGCCGGCTTCGGCTGGGTGCGCGGCGGCAAGCCGGCCATGCCGGGCGAAGACGAACGGCGCGCCAGTGCGGCCAAGTTGGGCAATCGTTTATTCCTGCCGGCCCTGCTGCTGCCCATCGTCACCGTGATCGGCGCCACCCTGCTCGAGGACGTGCAACTGGGTGGCCTGCCCATGCTCGACCAGAAGCACCTGACCCTGGTGAGCCTGGGCTGCGGCGCCCTGATCGCCCTGGGCGCCGCCTGCTGGCTGACCCGCTCGACGCCGCTGCAGGGCGTGCGCGAGGCGCGCCGCCTGGTCGACGCGATCAGCTGGGCGGTGGTGCTGCCGCACATGCTGGCCGTCCTCGGACTGCTGTTCACCGAGGCCGGCGTCGGCAAGGCGGTGGCCCATGTGACGACCTCCTACATCAACATGGATTCGCGCCTGGTGGCGGTCGCGGTATTCTGTATCGGGATGGCGCTGTTCACCATCGTCATGGGCAACGGCTTCGCCGCCTTCCCGGTGATGGCGGGCGGGGTCGGCATTCCGGTCTTGGTGAACATGTATGGCGCGAATCCGGCCGTGATGGCGGCGATCGGCATGTTCAGCGCCTATTGCGGCACCCTGATGACGCCGATGGCCGCCAACTTCAACATCGTGCCGGCGGTGCTGCTCGACCTGCCCGACAAGAACGCGGTGATCCGCGCCCAGATTCCGACCGCGCTGCCGCTGCTGGGCGCGAATATTCTGCTGCTTTACTTCCTGATGAACCAATGATGAGAACCGTCCTGCTCACCGGCTTCGAGCCCTTCAACAAGGCGACCGTCAACCCGGCCTGGGAGGCTGTGCGCGCACTGGAGGGCTGGAGCGGGGAGGGCTTCCGGGTCGAGGTGCGCCAGCTGCCCTGCGTGTTCGGCCAGGCCATCGCCGCCATCACCGAGGCCATCGACGCGCTGCGTCCCGACATCGTGATCGCGGTGGGGCAGGCGGGCGGTCGGCCCGAGATCTCGGTCGAGCGGGTGGCGATCAATGTCGACGACGCGTCCATCCTCGACAATGCCGGCCTGCAGCCGGTGGATAACGCGATCGTGCCGGATGGGCCGGCCGCCTACTTCTCGACCCTGCCGATCAAGGCCATCGTGCGTGCGCTGCGCGAGCAGGGCCTGGTGGCGGGCGTGTCGCAGACCGCCGGCACCTTCGTGTGCAACCACGTGTTCTATGGCCTGATGCACCACGTGGATGGACGCGGGATCAAGGCCGGCTTTATCCACGTGCCTTTCCTGCCCGAGCAGGCCGAAGGGCGGCCCGGCAATCCGCCCTCGATGGCGCTGGACGACATCATCCAGGGCATCCGCACGGCGGTCGAGGTCACGCTGGCCACGGACACCGACCTGCTCGAGGCGGGCGGCGCCACGCATTGAAGGCAGGTTCAGGCGCTACGCGCGTTGGCAATGATCGTGGCGACGTTCTCGAGTTCCTTGACCACGCCGACGATTGTGGGTTCGAAGCGTTCGAACATGTACTGGGTCGCGGCTTCGGGGCTCAGGCCTTCCGGCGTTTCATGCACCAGGCGTTTCATGGCGAGTTCGCGTACGTGGTAGGCGAAAAGCAGTTCATTGACATCCATGCGGGCCTCCCGAAAAAGAAAGCGCCACGATAGCACGCGGCGCCCAGGCCACAGGGCTTCAGGCCTGCTTCTCTTCCGGGAACAAAATCTTGAGGAAAGCCCGCACCACCGGCGCATCGTCCTGCGCCAGGTAGCTGATGTACAGGTTGGCCGAAGGCGCGTTGGTCCGGATCGGCATGAACTTCACGCCCGGCCAGCCGATGCGGCCCGTGGTCTCGGGCAGCAGGGCCACGCCCAGGCCGGCGCCGACCATGGCCAGCAGGGTCTGCGGCTCGGCTGCTTCCTGGAAGATCATCGGCTCGAAACCGGCGTTGACGCAGCACTGGATCAGGTAGCGCGGCTCGGCCGACTGGGTCAGGTGCAGGGTCAGCATCGGCTCGTTGGCAATGTCGATCAGCTCGATCGCATCCTGTGCGGCCAGCGGATGCTTCTCGTTCATCGCCACGCACACGTTTTCGGGGAAGCACAGGTCCTGGCGCAGGTTGGCCTGCTTCAGCACTTCGGGCTCGATGCGCGGCTCGCGCCAGAAGCCGACGTCGATCTGGCGGTTGCGCAAGGCTTCCCACTGGTCGTTCGGTCCCAGCTCGTGGATGGTCCAGGTCACGCGGGGGAACTGGCTCTGGAACTGTTCCAGCAGGCCGGGGATCGGCCCCCACATCGCCGAGCCGACGATGCCCACGCGCAGGCGGCCCACTTCACCGCGGTCGATCTGGCGGATGGTGTCGATCGTCATGCGCATCTTGGCCAGCAGCTCGGCCGCTTCCACCATCAGGGCCTTGCCGGCCACGGTGAGTTCGAAGCTGCGCGTGGTGCGGGTGAACAGGCGCACTCCCAGCTCGCTTTCCAGCTTCATGATCTGCTGGCTCAGCGGCGGCTGGGAGATATGCAGGCGCTCGGCGGCGCGGCTGAAGCTCTTTTCTTCGGCTACCGCGAGGAAGTACTTCAGCTGTTTGAGATCGATCGACATGGTGTTCGTGTTAGCCGGCAGTCTGGTTGAGGGCGACAGCCAGGCGCGCGCCGACCAGGGCGTTGTGCTTGACCAGGGCGATATTGGTTGCCAGGCTGCGCCCGCCCGTCAGTTCCTTGATGCGCCCCAGCAGGAAGGGCGTCACCGCCTTGCCGCTCACGCCGCGCTCGCCGGCTTCGTCCAGCGCCTGCCCGATGATGGCGTCGATCTCGTAGGGCTCCATCGCGGCCTCGAGCGGCACCGGATTGCTGATCACCACGCCGCCCGCCATGCCGAGCCGCCACTTGGTGCGGATGAAGGCCGCCTGGTCTTCCGGCGCATCGATCTGGAAGTCGGCCTTGAAGCCGCTGTCGCGGGTGAAGAAGGCGGGGAAACCGGGCTGGCCGACGCTCACCACCGGCACGCCCTGGGTTTCCAGGTATTCGAGGGTCAGGCCGATGTCGAGGATGGACTTCACGCCCGCGCACACGACCGCCACGCTGGTGTGCGCCAGCTCCTGCAGGTCGGCCGAGATGTCGAAGCTGGTCTCGGCGCCCCGGTGCACGCCGCCGATGCCGCCGGTGACGAAGACTTCGATGCCGGCCAGCTGGGCGCAGATCATGGTCGCGGCCACGGTGGTGGCGCCCAGCTTGCCCTGGGAAAGCACATAGGCCAGGTCGCGGCGGCTGACCTTGATCGCGTCGGGCGAGGAGCCGAGCAGCTCGAGCTGGTCGTCCGACAGGCCGATGCAGATCTTGCCGCCAATGATGGCGATGGTGGCCGGCACGGCGCCGGCGTCGCGGATCACCTGCTCCACTTCGCGCGCGGTATGCACGTTCTGCGGGTAGGGCATGCCGTGCGAGATGATGGTCGACTCCAGGGCGACGATGGGCTTGCCGGCGGCGCGGGCGCCGGCGACTTCGGGCGAGAAAAGGAGAAAGGATTGCATGATCAGTCCAGGATGAGTTCTTCGAGGAGGCCGTCGAGATGGCCGGGTGCGAGCTGCGGATGGACGGTCTGGGCGCAGCCGATGGTCAGGGTAGCGAGCTGGAGGCCGCGGCGGCAGGCCAGGGCCAGGCCGCTGTCGCCGCTATGCAGCGACCAGCAGACGGCCGCTGCGAAGGCGTCGCCGGCGCCGGTCACGTCGACCACCTGCGCCGGCGGAGCGGTCAGGTGCGCCAGGCCGCCGGGGCCTGTATAGAACACGCCGGCGCCGCCCTGGGTGACGACCAGGTCCTGCACGCCGTCGCGCTGGACTTCGATGCAGGCGGCGGCGATCTCGGCCTCGCTCTCGAGCGGGCGGCCGACCCGGGCCGCCAGTTCGCCAACGTTGAGGATCAGGAGGCGCACGCCGGCCAGCTTGCGCGGCAGGCGCGCCATCTTGGGTTCCGACACCGCCACCAGCACCAGAGGCACGCGGTCGCGCGCGGCGTCCTCGACCAGGGCGGCGATGCTGGCCTGGGGCAGGTTCAGGTCGGCCACGACCAGCGCGGCGGCGCCGCGCTGCTGGGCGCGCGCGGCCAGGAAGGCGGGCGTCATCTCGTCGTGGATGGCCATGTCGGCCAGGGCCACCGCCATGTCGCCGTCGTGATCGAGCACCGCCGTGTAGGTGCCGGTCGCATGCCCGTCCAGGCGCAGGGCGGCGCGGGTGTCGATGCCGGCGTCTTCCGCATGGGCCAGCAGGGCGCGGCCCGAGGCGTCGTTGCCGACGGCCGTGACCAGGGCAACCGGGGTGCCGAGCCGGGCCAGGTTCTCGGCGATGTTGCGCGCCACGCCGCCGAAGGATTCGTCCTGGCGCGCCGGATTCGAGGTGGCCATGGCAAGCTTGGCGAGGGTGCGCAGCTTGCGGTCCAGGTTGGAGGCGCCGACGCAGACGATGGGACGGCGATTCGGCAGGACGTAGGCGCGGCCAAGGATGCGGCGTTCGCGCACGAGGGTGGCGATGTAGTTGGCGACGGCGGAGCGCGACAGGCCCAGTTGCGCGGCCAGGTCCTGCTGCGAAATGAAGGGGTTGGTGCGGATCAGCTCGTACAGCTGTTCTTTCTTGGGCAGGTCGCTCACGATATCCGTTCTAAACAAATGTTTGTCGATACTAGATAAATGTTTGGCTGCTGTCAATTCGTGTCGTGGACCATGGTAGCACCCCAGCTTGATTTATTGCATCATCATATAAATCGGGAAGAAAAATGGTATTTGCCATACATAATCGGCCTCATGCATAGTTATACAATTCGGCTATCCGGCGTCCCCGCAGCAGCAAGCCGCCCAGCCTCTCCCAACAGTCCCCCGATACCGCACAACGAGGAAGATCCATGTCCAGCAATACCCCATTCGAAGCCGCCGACATCATCCGCGCCCGCAAGCCGGGCTTTACGCCGCGCGTGGCGCTGATCCTCGGTTCCGGCCTGGGCGTGCTGGCCGAGCAGATGAGCGACGCGGTGGCGATCAGCTACGCCGACCTGCCGGGCTTCCCGATCAGCACCGTGCACGGCCACGCGGGCGAGCTGGTGCTGGGCACCCTGGGCGGTGTCGACGTCGCCTGCATGAAGGGCCGCGGCCACTTCTACGAAGGCTATGGCCCGGGCGTGATGACCTCGGCCATCCGCACCCTGAAGCAGATCGGCTGCGAACTGCTGTTCGTGACCAATGCCGCCGGCTCGCTGCGCGTCGAAGCCGACGCCGGTTCGCTGGTCGCGATCACCGACCACATCAACTTCCTGCCGGGCAGCCCGATGGCCGGCCCGAACGACGAGCGCTTCGGTCCGCGCTTCTTCAGCATGGCCAACGCCTACGACGCCGAGACCCGCGAGATGGTCAAGGCGGTCGCGGCGGAGAAGGGCATCGCGCTGAACGAAGGCGTCTACCTGGCCGCCGCCGGCCCGCACTTCGAGACCGCCGCCGAGATCCGCGCCTTCCGCACCCTGGGCGCCGACGTGGTCGGCATGTCGCTGATCCCGGAAGTGATCGCCGCGCGTCACTGCGGCCTGAAGGTCGCCGCCGTCTCGGCCATCACCAACCTGGCCGAAGGCCTGAGCCCGTTCGCGCTGTCGCACGAGCAGACCCTGAAGTACGCCGCCATCGCGGCCAAGGACATGGTCACCCTGATCCAGTCCTTCATCGAGCGCCTGGGCGAAACCCCGGCGGCGGCCGCTTAATTTACTTGATTAGCGAGGGATACCATGTCACGCGCTTTCATCCTCCTGCTTGACTCCTTCGGCCTGGGCGCGCTGCCCGACGCCGACAAATACGGCGACACGGGCGCCAACACCTTCGGCCACATCGCCGCATGGGCCGCGAAAGAAGGCAAGCCGATGTCGCTGCCGAACCTGGAGCGCCTGGGCCTGGCGGCCGCCGGCCACAAGGCCAGCGGCGAGTGGGCCCCCGGCTTCGCGCTGCGCGACGGCTTCAGCGGCGCCTGGGGCGTCGCGCGCGAGCAGTCGACCGGCAAGGACACCCAGAGCGGCCACTGGGAAATCGCCGGCGTGCCGGTGCTGTTCGACTGGGGCTACTTCCCCAAGACCGTGCCGTCCTTCCCGAAAGAACTCACCGACAAGCTCCAGGAACTCACCAGGGTGCCGGGCTGGCTGGGCAACTGCCACGCCTCGGGCACCACCATCATCGACGAGCTGGGCGACGAGCATGTCGCGACCGGCAAGCCGATCCTCTACACCTCGGCCGACTCGGTGCTGCAGATCGCCGCGCACGAAGAGCACTTCGGCCTCGAGCGCCTGTACCAGGTCTGCGAAGCGGCCTACGAGCTGGTCAAGCCCTACAACATCGGCCGCGTCATCGCCCGTCCTTTCCTGGGCGAAAACGGCAAGTACAAGCGCACCGCCAACCGCCACGACTACGCCGTGCCGCCCACCGCGCCGACCCTGCTCGACCATGTCAAGGACGCTGGCGGCGAAGTCATCGCGCTGGGCAAGATCAGCGACATTTTCGCGGCCCAGGGCGTGACCCAGCTGATCAAGGGCCCGGACAACATGGCCCTGTTCGACCGCCTGCTCGAAGTGGCCGACACCGCGCCGGAGAAATCGCTGAGTTTCGTGAACTTCGTCGACTTCGACATGCACTTCGGCCACCGCCGCGACGTCGCCGGTTACTCGAACGCGCTGCACGAACTGGACGCGCGCCTGCCGGAATTCATGGCCAAGCTGAAGGAAGGCGACATGGTCGTGATCACCGCCGACCATGGCTGCGACCCGACCGCGCCGGGCTCGGACCACACCCGCGAGCACATCCCGATGATCTTCTTCGGCCCGGCCGTGAAGGCCCAGGAACTGCCGACCGCTTCCACCTTCTCCGATATCGGCGCCACGCTCGCCAAGCACCTCGGCGTCAAACCACTTTCGAACGGAACCGCACTGCTATGACCCAGCCCCTGGATTTCAAACGTAACATCGCCGTCGGCCTGGACCTGGGCCTGGTCAACGGCCTCAAGGTGAACCGCAACGCGGCCGACCGCCGCGCCGCCAGCCTGGCCAACCGCCGCACGGTCAAGAAGGAATACCAGGCCGCCTGGCTGATCCGCGCGATCGAGTGCATGGACCTGACCACCCTGTCGGGCGACGACACCCCGGGCCGCGTCGAGCGCCTGTGCATGAAGGCGATGCGTCCGATCCGCACCGACCTGATGCAGGCCCTGGGCCTGGACACCCTGAGCACCGGCGCCGTCTGCGTGTACCACGAGATGATCCAGCCGGCCGTCAAGGTGCTGCAGGGCCGCCTGCCGATCGCCGCGGTCTCGACCGCCTTCCCGGCAGGCCTGTCCAGCCTGGAAACCAAGATCCGCGAAATCGAGCTGTCGGTGGCCGCGGGCGCGACCGAGATCGACATCGTGATCACCCGCCAGCACGTCCTGACCGGCAACTGGCAAGCCCTGTACGACGAGATGCTGGCCTACCGCCAGGCCTGCGGCGAAGCGCATGTGAAGGCCATCCTGGCCACCGGCGACCTGGTGACCCTGGAAAACGTGGCCAAGGCCTCGTGGGTGTGCATGATGGCGGGCGCCGACTTCATCAAGACCTCGACCGGCAAGGAAGGCGTGAACGCCACCATCCCGGTGTCCCTGGTCATGGTGCGCGCGATCCGCGACTACTACGAGCAGACCGGCTACATGGTCGGCTACAAGCCGGCCGGCGGCGTCTCGACCGCCAAGACGGCGCTGCAATACCTGACCGTGATGAAGGAAGAGCTGGGCAACGAGTGGCTGCAGCCGCACCTGTTCCGCATCGGCGCATCCAGCCTGCTGACCGACATCGAGCGCCAGCTCGAGCACTACGTCACCGGCAACTACTCGGCTGCCCATCGCCACGCGCAACCTTAATATCCAACGGATTCGTCATGCCAACAATTAAAGAGATTCTTCAGACCATGGACTACGGCCCCGCACCAGAAAGCACCAAGGAAGCGATTGCGTGGCTGGACCAGCATGGACGCCGTTTCGGACTGTTCATCGACAACGCCTGGACCGAGGCCGCCGAGACCTTCGCTACCAACAACCCGGCCGACGGCAACGAGCTGGCGCAAGTGACCCAGGCGACCCAGGCGGACGTCGAGCGCGCCGTGGAAGCCGCGCGCCGCGCCCAGCCGGGCTGGGTGGCCCTGGGCGGCCATGGCCGCGCCAGGATCATGTACGCGCTGGCGCGCCTGCTGCAGAAGCACTCGCGCCTGTTCGCGGTGCTCGAGACCCTGGACAACGGCAAGACCATCCGCGAAACCCGCGATGCCGACCTGCCGCTGGCCGCGCGCCACTTCTACCACCATGCAGGCTGGGCCCAGCTGCAATCCGAAGAATTCGCGGACTACCGCGCCGTGGGCGTGGTCGGCCAGATCGTGCCGTGGAACTTCCCGCTGCTGATGCTGGCATGGAAGATCGCTCCGGCCCTGGCCGCCGGTAACACCGTGGTGTTCAAGCCGGCCGAGTACACGCCGCTCACCGCGCTGCTGTTCGCCGAGATCTGCCAGCGCGCCGGCGTGCCGGCGGGCGTCGTGAATATCGTCACCGGCGACGGCCGCGTGGGCGAAGCCATCGTGAATCATCCGGGCATCGACAAGCTGGCCTTCACCGGCTCGACCGAAGTCGGCCGCCTGATCCGCAAGGCCACCGCGGGCAGCGGCAAGAAGCTGTCGCTGGAACTGGGCGGCAAGTCGCCCTTCATCGTGTTCGACGACGCGGACCTCGACGCCGCCGTCGAAGGCCTGGTCGATTCGATCTGGTTCAACCAGGGCCAGGTCTGCTGCGCCGGGTCGCGCCTGCTGGTGCAGGAATCGGTCTACGACAAGTTCATCGCCAAGGTGAAGCTGCGCATGCAGAACCTGCGCGTCGGCTCGCCGCTGGACAAGTCCAACGACATCGGCGCGCTGGTGGACCCGGTCCAGCAGCAGCGCATCCACGGCCTGGTGGAATCGGCCCGTGCGGAAGGTTGCGAAGTGTGGCAGCCGGCCTGCGAAGCCCCGGCGACCGGCTCGTGGTACCTGCCGACCCTGATCACCGGCGCCTCGACCTCGGCCGCCGTGGCCCAGGCCGAGATCTTCGGCCCGGTGCTGGTGGCGATGAGCTTCCGTACTCCGGGGGAAGCGGTCCAGCTGGCCAACAACACCGTGTACGGCCTGGCCGCCTGCGTGTGGTCGGAATCGATCTCGCTGGCGCTGGACGTGGCGCCGCAGATCAAGGCCGGCGTGGTGTGGATCAACACCGCCAACCAGTTCGACGCCGCGTGCGGCTTCGGCGGCTACAAGGAATCGGGCTATGGCCGCGAAGGCGGCAAGGAAGGCATGTACGAGTACCTGACCCCGCTGTCGGAAGATGCGCGTCCAAGCGCTCCGCTGGCCGTGGAAAAGGGCAAGCTCAAGCCGGCCGACAACGACAGCCCCTTCGCCGTCGACCGCACCGCCAAGCTCTACATCGGCGGCAAGCAGGCTAGACCCGACGGCGCCTACAGCCGCGCCATCCACGGCGCGAATGGCGCCTTCCTGGCCGACGTGGGCGAGGGCAACCGCAAGGACATCCGCAACGCGGTGGAAGCGGCGCACAAGGCGGCCGGCTGGTCCAAGGCCACCGCGCACAACCGCGCGCAGGTGCTGTACTACATCGCCGAGAACCTGGCGGTCCGCGCCGACGAATTCGCGGCCCGCATCGCGGCGCAGACCGGCAGCCGGAACGCCGAGCGCGAAGTGCAGGCCTCGATCGAGCGCCTGTTCACCTGGGCGGCGTGGTGCGACAAGTACGACGGCGCGGCCCACCAGCCGCCGATGCACGGCATCACCGTTGCACTGAACGAGCCGGTCGGCGTGATCGGCATCATCTGCCCGAACGAGAACCCGCTGCTGGGCTTCATCTCGCTGGTCGCCCCGGCGCTGGCGCTGGGCAACCGCGTGATCGCGGTGCCGTCGGAAGCCTCGCCGCTGTCGGCCACCGACCTGTATCAGGTACTTGACACCTCGGACCTGCCGGGCGGCGCGCTGAACATCGTCACCGGTTCGGCTTCCGAGCTGGCGCGCACTCTGGCCTCGCACGCCGACGTGGACGCCGTGTGGCGCCACGACGGCGATGCCGAAGGCTGCGCCGAAGTCGAGCGCCTGTCGGCCGATTCGCTCAAGCGCACCTGGACCGGCGGCGGCAAGGGCCGCGACTGGTTCGACGCCAGGCAGGCGGCCGGCCGCGCGGTGCTGCAGCACGCGACGCAGGTCAAGAACGTGTGGATTCCGTACGGCGTGTGATCGACGGCGCTAAACACTACCCGAAACCTTAAGACCGTCATTCCCGCGCAGGCGGGAACCCAAGTTCGATGTTCAGCCGCAAAGATAAGCAGCCGACCAGCAAGCAAACTTGGGTTCCCGCCTTCGCGGGAATGACGTTTACAAGCTAATACTGAAGGAAACATCATGTTTCTCCCCCAAGAAATCGTCCGCAAAAAACGCGACGGCGGCATCCTGAGCGCCGAGGAAATCCAGTTCTTCGTGCGCGGCATCCCTGACGGCAGCGTCACCGAAGGCCAGATCGCCGCCCTGGCGATGGCCGTCTACTTCAACGACATGAGCATGGACGAGCGCGTCGCCTTCACCCTGGCGATGCGCGATTCCGGCCAGGTCATGGAATGGAAATCCCTGAACCTTCCAGGCCCGGTGGTCGACAAGCACTCCACCGGCGGCGTCGGCGACGTGGTCTCGCTGATGCTGGGTCCGATGATCGCCGCCTGCGGCGGCTACGTGCCGATGATCTCGGGCCGCGGCCTGGGCCACACCGGCGGCACCCTCGACAAATTCGATTCCATCCCCGGCTACAGCACCGTGCCGGACCCCGACAAATTCCGCCAGGTCGTCAAGGACGTGGGCGTGGCCATCATCGGCCAGACCGCCCAGCTGGCGCCGGCCGACAAGCGCTTCTACAGCATCCGCGACACCACGGCGACCGTGGAATCGGTGGCCATGATCACCGGCTCGATCCTGTCCAAGAAGCTGGCCGCGGGCCTGGACGCCCTGGTCATGGACGTCAAGGTGGGCAGCGGCGCCTTCATGCCGAGCTACGACAAATCGGTGGAGCTGGCCGAGAGCATCGTCCACGTCGGCAACGGCGCGGGCACCCGCACCTCGGCCATCCTGACCGGCATGAACGAATCGCTCTGCCACGCCGCCGGCAACGCCGTCGAAGTGCGCGTCGCGATCGATTACCTCACCGGTAAATCGCGCCCGGCGCGCCTGCACGAAGTGACCATGGCGCTGTGCGCCGAGATGCTGGTCATTTCCCGCATCGCCGCCACCGAAGAGGAAGCCCGCGCCAAGCTGCAGGCGGCCCTGGATTCGGGCGAAGCCGCCGAGCGCTTCGCGCGCATGGTGAGCGCCCTGGGCGGCCCGGCCGACCTGATGGACAAGCCGGACGCGCACCTGGAAAGCGCGCCGGTCATCGTCCCGGTACCGGCCCTGCAGGCCGGCTACGCCGTTGCCGCCGATACCCGCGGCCTGGGCTTGAGCGTGGTCGCCCTGGGCGGCGGCCGCGTGCGTCCGCAGGATGCGATCGACTTCGCCGTCGGCCTGACGAAGCTGGTGGAACTGGGCGACCGGATCGACGTGGGCCAGCCGCTGGCCATGGTCCACGCACGGTCCAGCGAAGCCGCCGAGCAGGCGGTGCGCCAGGTGCAGGCGGCCTACCGGATCGGCGCGGAGAAGCCTGCCGCGGAGCCGATGATCTACCGCACCATCCGTCCGTAAGCGAGCCAACATGAAATACGCAAAACTGATCGACGAAGCGCGCGCCGCGCGCGAGCTGGCCTACACCCCGTACTCGAAGTTCCAGGTCGGGGCCGCGCTGGAATGCAAGGATGGCCGCATCTTCCGCGGCTGCAACGTCGAGAACGCCTCCTATGGCCTGACCAACTGCGCCGAGCGCACCGCGTTCTTCAGCGCCATCGCCCACGGCTACAAGCCGGGCGACTTCGCGGCCCTGGCCGTGATCGGCCAGACCGACGGCCCCATCGCTCCCTGCGGCGCCTGCCGCCAGGTGGTGCTGGAGCTGGGCGGCAATGCGCTGCCCGTGGTGCTCACCAACCTCAAGGGCGACGTGTTCGAGACCACCGCCGCCGAGCAGCTCCCGAACGCCTTCGGCGGCTGGGACCTGAACCCCTAGGACGCGGTGCCCGGCTCCCTTGCTTCCGGTTGAAGACCGGCCGCGCTTCCTAAGGTAAGCTATCCGGCCAAACACAAGGGAGCCTGCCATGATCAGCAAAAATACGGTCTGTCTCTGGTTCAACAAGGACGCCCAGGAAGCCGCGGAGTTCTACGCGAGCATCTTTCCCGATACCGCTGTGACGGCGGTGCACCGCGCGCCGGGTGACTATCCCGCCGGCAAGGAAGGCGAGGTGCTGACGGTGGAATTCACGGTGATGGGCATTCCCTGCCTGGGCCTGAACGGCGGCGACGGCTTCAAGCACAACGAAGCGTTTTCCTTCCAGGTGGCGACCGAAGACCAGGCGGAAACCGACCGCCTGTGGAATGCGATCGTCGGCAACGGCGGGCAGGCGAGCGCCTGCGGCTGGTGCAAGGACAGGTGGGGCATCTCGTGGCAGATCACCCCGCGCGTGCTGAGCGAGGCGATCACCGATCCCGACCGGGCGGCGGCCAAGCGCGCCTTCGAAGCGATGATGGAGATGGGGAAAATCGACGTCGCGAAAATCGAGGCGGCCCGGCGCGGCTGAGCGCGCCGGCCTATATAGCGCGCCTGACAAAACCTTCAGGGCAAGGGATGCGGCCCGCCGACGCGGAGTCGAAGACAGTACGACTGTACGGCGAGACGACGCAACGCAGCCATGGAGGTTTTGATAGGCGGGCTTACCACATCAGGTCGTCGGGGATCTTGTAGGCTGCGTAAGGATCGTCCTCGTCGGCCTGCTGGCTGGCCTTCTTGACCTGCACCACCAGCGAGGCGTCGCGTTCCGCGATCTTCTCGGCGATCACGCGCGGCACCAGCTCGAAGCTGCCATTGATGCCGACGATCACCAGGCGCCCCGCGACCAGGTGCTCCTGCACCTGCGGCGACACGTAGAAGCGCTCGATCCGGGTGCCGAAGGTGAAGTTGTAGGGCACGTCGTCCTTGCCGTTCTTCGTCTTCGGCTGCTTGTTCTGTTGCACCATTTGCACGATCTGGGCCATGATGGCCTTCTGCGTGGCGGCGGCGTCGCGCTGGGCGTTCAGCTCGCGCGCGCGCTCGGCGTTCTTGCGCTGCGTTTCCAGCGCCGCCTCGCGCGATTCGTTCACCGCCTCGACGCCGGTGCGGCGTTCGATCTTCTGCTGCTTGCTCTTGTCCTGGTTGACCTGCTTGACCTTCTTCTTGTCGACCAGGCCCGCCTTCATTAACTGTTCGGCCAGCGAAACCATGTTGTTCTTCCCTAGTGTGAGTGCCAGGCCGCTAGCATAGCAAAGGCGCAGGGGGCTGAGGAAGCCCGGGCGTCCCAGGCACGGCGAGAACTTGATTTTGGCGCAAGGTACACCACATGGTTTCTTATCAACCGCTTTCGATGAGGAGCATCACCATGAGCCCATCCGATGCACAGTTGCTTCACGATTTCCTGGGCCAGCTGGTCCAGGCCCGCGGTATCCAGAAAGACCCGGAGGCGGACGCGCTGATCCAGCGCGCGGTCCAGCAGCAGCCCGACGCGGCCTACCTGCTGGTGCAGCGCGCCCTGCTGATGGAGCAGGCCCTGGACAGCGCCCGCGCCCGCATCGCGGCCCTGGAAAACCAGGCCCACAGCGCGCAGCAAAGCCGCGGCGGCGGCTTCCTCGACCAGGTGTGGGGACGCGGCCGCTCGCATTCCACGCATGCGCCCCAGCATTACCAGCACGCCCACGCGCCGTCCTACCAGCACGCCATTCCCGGCGCCATGGGTCGCGGCGGCGGCTTCCTGGGCACGATGGCGGCGACGGCGGCCGGCGTGGCCGCGGGCAGCTTCCTGTTCCATGGCCTGGACAACCTGTTCCACGACCACGATGGCGGCGGCCAGCATTTGCTGTCCGATAATGATCAGGGAAGTGGGCAGGGAGGCGGCCTGCTGGGCGACCAGTCCGGCAGTTCGCTGGCCGAGCAGGCCGGCCTGGGGGATGTCGGCGCCTCCTCGGAGGGCCTGCTGGACAGCAACGAGGACAGCCTGGGCGGCTTCTTCGACGGCGATGGCTCGGACGAGGGCCTGTTCGGCTAGGCAGCCCACGCGAGGCGCACAGGATTTACCTGGTTCGCCGCGCTGGCTGGATCGCGGGCGCGAGAAGGGCCAGCACGATCAAGGCGGTGAACAATCCCAAGGTCGGCAGCAGGATCAGGAACAGGCGGAAGAAATCCGGCGCCGACGGCGGTAGCACGTCGTCGATCCTGCCGGTGTCGCGGTCTACCCAGATCGGCACGACGTCGCCCACATGGTGACTGTGGAAGTACGCGGCGATCTGATCCAGCTCGCCGCCTGAACTGATTTCCTGGGCCTTCGTATGCGGGCCGTCCAGCGGCCGCACCGTCAGGACCAGGGTCCGCATGCGCGTATGCTGGCCGCCGACGCCGGTCTGCGTGAACCTGATGGCCTCGATCACGCCCCGGCGCTGCGCGAGCGCCTCATACGACGCGCTCTGCAAATGGTGGACATATGCGGCCCAGGCCGCGCTGTGTACGAGCGCGGCGAAGACGGCCCAGGCGCATGCCCGCTTTTCCAGTTCTTCGAACATCGCGAACATCGCGCCGCGCTCCCGTGATGGTTACTATGCGTGGGAGTGTAGGGCGGATATTGCCTGGGTGCAAGCTAGCCGATTCGCCAGCCCACGCTGCTTACATCTGCTGGAACAAATGGCTGTGATTGCGGCTGATTTCCAGTTCGTCCGGCCAGCCGCGCAGGCGCAGCATCTGGCGCCCGCGCAGGTCGCGCGTGACCTCGCTGATCGCATCGACGCGCACCAGGGTCGAGCGGTGGATGCGCCAGAACTCGTCCGGATCGAGCTCGTCCGCCAGTTCCTTGAGCGTCTTGCGGATCAGCAGTTCGGCGGTCGCGGTCTGGACCCGGGTGTACTTGTCCTCGGACTGGAAGAACAGCACCTCGCGGGTGCTGATCATGCGCAGGCTGCTGCCCACTTGGGCCTGGATCCAGCGCAGGTAGTTCGGCCGCGGCGCGCCGCTGTCGCGCAGCATGCCGCCCAGTTGCGCCAGGTGCGCCAGCTGGGCGCCGATGTCCTGCGGCGCGCGCGCCAGCCGCTTGCCGAGGCGGGCGCGGGTGGTCGCCAGGCGCTCGTGGGTCACGGGCTTGAGCAGGTAGTCGATCGCGCCCTGCTCGAAGGCGTCCACGGCGTATTCGTCGTAGGCGGTAACGAACACGATGTGGCAGTGGCTGTAGAGCTGGCGGGCGGCGTCGATGCCGCCCATGCCCGGCATGCGGATGTCGAGGAAGGCGATGTCCGGCTGCTGCACGCCGGCCATGGCCACCGCCTCCATGCCGTTGGCCGCTTCGGCGACGATGCGCAGTTCCGGCCAGGCTTCCTGCAGGCGCATGCGCAGCTGGTCGCGCATCGGCGCTTCGTCGTCGGCGATCAGGGCGGTCGGCGCTGCCTGGTTCATGGGAACCTTCATCCTTCCTCCGTCATGCGGTAGGGCAGGCGGATCGAGGCGCAGGCGCCGCCGCCCGGCGGGATTTCGATCACCAGCTCGGCCTGGGCGCCATACAGCAGGGCCAGGCGTTCGCGGATATTGGCCAGGCCCACGCCTTCGCCGGCATGCAGGTTCATGCCCACGCCGTCGTCGCAGACATCGACGTGCAGGATGGCGCCGACCACCTGGGCGCGCACCAGGATCGTGCCGCCCGCCACCTTCGGCTCCAGTCCATGCTTGATCGCATTCTCGATCAGGGTCTGCAGCATCATCGGCGGGAAGGGCGCGCTGCCGAGGAAATCGGGTACTTCCCAGCGCACCGCCAGCCGCTCCTTCATCCTGGCCTGCATGATGGCGAGGTAGGCGCGCGACAGCTCGACCTGCTTGCCCAGGGTGGCGCCGGTGCCGGCGCGCATCTGCGGCAGCGAGGAGCGCAGGTATTCGACCAGGTGGGCGTGCACCCGCGCCGCTTCCTTCGGATCGGTCTCGATCAGCTGGCCGATCAAGGCCAGGGTGTTGAACAGGAAGTGGGGCTCGACCTGGGCCTGCAGCGCCGCCATCTTGGCTTCCATCAGGCGCCGCTCCAGGGTGGCCACGTTGGCCTTGTCGGACGCCTCCTTGGCTACCAGCTCGGCGCGGCGCTTGCCGCCGGCCAGCACCTTGATGGCGAAGGAGATCAGGATGAACCAGGTGGCCGGCTCGCCCATGCGCAAGACAATGGCGAAGGCGACGACAAGGAACCAGATCAGATAGAGCTGGCGCCACTCGACCATGGCCAGCCAGTCGAAGAAGCGCCACCACAGGGCGCTGGCCTCGCTGACGGCGTCGCGCACGAAATCCAGGGCGCGGTTGATCTGGGTGGCTGCCATGGCTTACTCCACGTTGCGGTGTTCGACCGGATGCGGACGGCGGTCGAAGATCATGTTGGCCACGAACTTGAACACCAGGAAGGCGACGAACAGGGTCACGGCCAGCGGGATGATGGTCAGGATGCAGGCCAGCACGATGGCGGCGACCAGCAGGACCGGCCAGGATTGCGCGGCCAGGGTGCGGCTGCCCGCGTTGACGGCGCGGGTGAAGCTGCGGCCCATGAGCTTGACGTCGGTGACGAAGGACTGGAAGCGGGTGGTGGTTTTCATGCGTGCATTCCTTTCAGTGTGCGAATGGCTTCACTGTAGGTCCGCACCGGCATGATCACCAGCATCATCCGATGAAGTGCGTAATTCCTGGGTTTAACGGTCTGCTGGGCGGATAAGCGGACGGGCATTTTCCGGCCCGCCAGGAAAGACTTATTTCTCCAACAACTTGAGCGCTTCGCGCCGCATCACGTCCAGCATGCCGTCGCCGGGGTTGCGCGCGCAGGCGGCTACGGTGGCGTCGAGCACGGGTCCCATGCCGGGGAAGGAGCGGCCCTTGCCGTCGCGGTGCAGGGCGTAGATCAGCTTGCTGATCGATTCGACCATGACCGGCATGCCGCGGATGTCGCGTTCGGGGAAGACCGCGGCCTGGTAGGCGGCATCGACGTTGAAGTCGGCGCAGGTCTTGGCGGCGACGGTCGAGGCGTGGTCCTTGCGGAACAGGATTTTTACCAGGCCGCTGCGCGCGCCACTCACCGGGGTGGCGGCGTCGCTGCGTTCGGCGATGCGGGCGGCCAGGGTGTCGAGTTCCGCCGAGCGTGAAGAGGAGCGCACCAGCGTCGCGCGCCGGCCCTGTTCGTCGAGCGTGACTTCGACCAGGGCCTCGCCCTGCACGCCGCGGCGCGCCAGTTCGGCGGGATAGGCGCCGTCGGCCGGATAGATGACCAGCTCGCGCCACACTGGCACCGTGGCCTGGGCCGCGGCCGATTGCTGGGCGCCCAGCAGGGCCAGCGACAGGCTCAGGACTGCCTTGCTTTTCATGCCGCGCCTCCATTCGCCACGCGCTCTTCCCAGTAGCTGCGCAGCAGTCCGTAGAACACCGTGTCGGCATATTCCCCGTGCACCAGCCAGCGCTGCGGCATGTAGCCTTCCTTGCGGAAGCCCAGCTTTTCCAGCACCTTGCCCGAGGCGGCGTTGCGTGGGTCGATGTCGGCCTCGATCCGGTTCAGCTTGGCGGCGCGGAAGCCATGGTCCAGGGCGGCCCCGATGGCTTCGCTCGCATAACCCTTGCCCCAGTGGGCGCTGGCCAGGGCGTAGCCCAGTTCGCAGCGGTTGTTCTGGTTGAAGAAGTGGTGCAGGTTGACGGTGCCGATCATCTCGCCCGTCTCCGCCAGCTCGATCGCGAAGCGGATGTCGGTCTCGTCACGGTAGGCTTCCATGGCGCGCGCGATCGCCGTGTCGGCGAAGGAGATGTCGGTCCAGGGCTCGGCGCTCCAGTAGCGCACCACGGCGGGATCGGAAAAAACGGCGAACAGCGCGGGCGCATCCTGGTGGGTCAGGGGGCGCAGCACCAGGCGCGCGGTGGTGAGGACGGGAGTGGAATAGGTCGACATGTCTTGTTCTTGTCAATGTTTTAACCGCAAGCATACCATTCCTTGCGCGAAAAGTTGGCGATGCGGACATGCTGATGCGTAACAACATGCTATCGATATCAACGATTGACACTAATCAATATGGACGTGTTCCGATTGCAAGGATGGCTATTATTGTTCACACTTTATCATTCCCCCTCGCGCAGCGATCACCTCACCGGTCAGCGCGGGGATGCCAAGGAGAAGTGCATGAACGAGTCCAGGCCCAGCTCGATGGCGTCCTTCTGGATGCCTTTTACGAATAACCGCGACTACAAGTCCGACCCGCGTCTGCTGGTCTCGGCCGAAGGCATGTATTACCGCGACGTGGACGGCAGGCGCATCCTGGACGGCACCGCCGGGCTCTGGTGCGTTCCCTGCGGCCATGCCCAGCCCCTGATCACCGAGGCGATCGCCACGATGGCGGGCCAGCTCGACTTCGCCCCGACTTTCCAGATGGGCCACCCGGCCGCCTTCGACCTGGCCGAGGATTTGATGGCCTTCAGCGGCCACAAGTTCGGCCACGTGTTCTACACCTGCTCCGGCTCCGAAGCGGTCGACACCGCCCTCAAGATGGCGCTGGCCTACCACAAGGCGCGCGGGGAGGGCGGGCGCACCCGCCTGATCGGACGCGAGCGTGGCTACCATGGCGTCGGCTTCGGCGGCCTGACGGTGGGCGGCATCGGCCCCAACCGCAAGCAGTTCGGCCCGCTGCTGCCGGGCGCCGACCACTTGCCGCATACCCACAACCTGCTCAAGAACGCCTTCTCGCGCGGCGAGCCTGACTTCGGCGCGGAACTCGCCGACGAGCTGGAACGCCTGGTGGCCCTGCACGACGCCTCGACCATCGCCGCCGTGATCATCGAGCCGGTGTCAGGCTCCACCGGCGTGCTGGTGCCGCCGAAAGGCTACCTGAAGCGCCTGCGCGAAATCTGCGACAAATACGGCATCCTGCTGATCTTCGACGAAGTCATCACCGGCTTCGGGCGCCTCGGCACACCGTTCGCGGCGGACTACTTCGGCGTCGAGCCGGACCTGATGACGACCGCCAAGGGCATTACCAACGGCGCGGTGCCGATGGGCGCGGTGTTCTCCAAACGCCACATCCACGACGCCTTCATGGACGCCCCGGCCGGCATCGAGCTGTTCCACGGCTATACCTATTCGGGCCACCCGCTGGCCTGCGCCGCGGCCCAGGCCACCCTGCGCGTGTTCCGCGAACAGGGTGTCATGGAAAACGCGCGCCACATTCAGCCCTATTTCGAGGATGCCCTGCATTCGCTGCGCGGCCTGCCCCACGTGATCGACCTGCGTTCGATCGGCATCGTGGCCGGCATCGAGCTCGAACCCATCGCCGGCAAGCCGGGCGCGCGCGGCTACAGCGCGCTGAAAAAAGCCTTCGCGGACGGCATCCTGATCCGCACCACGGGCGACATCATCGCGCTGTCGCCGCCCCTGATCCTGGAACGCCAGCACGTCGACGAACTGTTCGGCAAGCTGGCCACCCTTTTGAACAACCTGGACTAGAACGACGAGCGCAGCATGAACGACACCCTGATCACCCACTATATCGGCGGCCAAGCAGTGGCGCGCCCTGGCGCCCGTACTGCGGAGGTCTTCAACCCGGCTCGCGGCGAGGCCTGCGCGCGCGTGGCGCTGGCCGACGCCGGGGACGTGGACGCGGCGGTGGCCGCGGCGGCCGCGGCCTTTCCCGAATGGGCCGCCACGCCGCCGCTGGCGCGGGCGCGCGTGCTGCTGAATTACCTGCAGCTGTGCCGCGCGCATGCCGACGAATTCGCGGCCCTGGTCACGCGCGAGCATGGCAAGACCTTCGCCGACGCCAGGGGCGAGGTCGCGCGCGGCATCGAGGTGGTCGAGTTCGCGGTCGGCATCCCGCAGCTGCTCAAGGGCGAGTTCAGCGACCAGGTGGCGCGCGGCATCGACGCCTGGTCGATGCGCCAGCCGCTGGGCGTGGTGGCCGGCATCACGCCCTTCAACTTCCCCGTGATGGTGCCGATGTGGATGTTCCCGGTGGCGATCGCCTGCGGCAATACCTTCGTCCTCAAGCCGTCCGAGCGCGACCCGTCGGCCTCGCTGCTGCACGCGCGCCTCTTGAAGCAAGCTGGCCTGCCGGACGGCGTGTTCAACGTGGTGCAAGGCGACAAGGCGGCGGTCGACGCGCTGCTCGACCATCCGCACGTCGAGGCCATCAGCTTCGTCGGCTCGACCCCGATCGCGGAAACCATCTATGCCCGCGGTTCGGCAAACGGCAAGCGCGTCCAGGCCCTGGGCGGCGCCAAGAACCACATGGTGGTCATGCCGGACGCCGACATGGACATGGCGGTGGACGCCCTGATCGGCGCGGCCTACGGCTCGGCGGGCGAGCGCTGCATGGCGATCTCGGTGGCGGTGGCGGTGGGCGAGGCGGGCGAGCGCCTGGTGGCCGCGCTGGCCGAGCGCACCGCCGCGCTCAAGATCGGCGACGGCATGCAGGAAGGCGCCGAGATGGGGCCAGTGATCACGCGCGCCGCCAAGGAACGGATCGAGCGCCTGATCGGCCAGGGTGTGGAGCAGGGCGCGACCCTGGTGGTGGACGGGCGCGGGCACCAGGTGGCCGGCTGCGAGAACGGCTTTTTTGTGGGCGGCACCCTGTTCGACCACGTCCAGCCCCACATGACGATCTACCAGGAAGAGATCTTCGGCCCGGTGCTGTGCGTGGTGCGCCTGCCCGACGTGGGCAGCGCCGTCCAACTCATCAACGCCAACGAATACGGCAACGGCGTCGCCATCTTCACCCGCGACGGCGGCGTGGCGCGCGAGTTCGTGCGCAAGATCGAGGTGGGCATGGTGGGCGTGAACGTGCCGCTGCCGGTGCCGATGGCCTTCAACAGCTTCGGCGGCTGGAAGCGCAGCCTGTTCGGCGACCACCACGCCTATGGCCCGGAAGGCGTGCGCTTCTACACCCGCCACAAGGCCGTGATGCAGCGCTGGCCGGACAGCGCAAGTGCTGGCCCGGAATTTGCATTCCCCCAGATGACCTAGACGGGAAGGATGTTCCGTCGGCGCCGCACTCTGCCCAAGGGTGCGAACCGGCTGCTCCAGCGGAGGCGGCCGGATGTCCCAACTACAACTATAAGAGAGTGGCAGATGATGGAATCAGCAGAAACGGCGCTCGCGCCGGCAGCGCAGACATTGACGGTGAGAGCGCCCGCGCCTTTCACCGGCAAGAAGATCGCGGTCGTCGGCGCCGGGCCGGCCGGCATGGCCTGCGCCCACCGCCTGGCGATGCTGGGCAATGGCGTGACCGTGTACGAAGCGCGTTCGCACGAACGCATGCAGGCGGCGCCCCTGCTCATGCTCGAGGAGGAGGGCGCGCAGCAGGAACTCGAGCGCCTGACGGCCCTGGGCCGGGTCCGCATCGAGCATGGTTGCAAGCTGGGCGAGCAGGTCGACCTGGCGGCGCTGCACCTGTCGCACGACGCCGTGTTCCTCGGCGTGGGACTGGCTGCGGGACGCGTGCTGTCCCTGACCGGCGACGACGCTCCCGGCCTGCTCGACGCCGGCCGGCACCTGGCGGCGGTGCATTGCACTGAAGACCTGCTGGCCTTGCCGGTGCCGCACCGCGCGATCGTGATCGGCGCGGCGCGCGGCGCGGTGGACATGGCCGCCCGCCTCAAGCGCCTTGGCGCGCACGACGTCACCCTGGTCTACCGCCATGGCCTGGAGGCGGACGGCTACGAGGAGCAGACCGCGCGCGCCAGCTACGTGCGCCTGCGCGCCTGGGCCTCGCCGCTGGAAGTGCTGCGCGACGAGCGCGGCAGCGTGCAGGGGGTGCGTTTCGAGCAGACCCGCCTGCGCGACGGCCGCCTGGTCGACACCGGCGGCTTTACCGAGATCGCGGCCCACGCCGTGTTCAAGGCCGTGGGCCGGGCCGGCGGCGAGCACTTCCAGCGCGACGAAGCCGCCAGCAGGCTCTCGCACGAGGGCGACCGCGTGCGCGTCGACCCCTGCCTGCGCACCGCGCTGCCCGGCATCTATGCCGGCGGCGATTGCGTGGCGCCGGGGCAGGGCATCGCCATGGCCCTGCGCCACGGCGCCCTGGCCGCGCAGACGATCCACGCCGACCTGCAATCCTGATGCCTTGACAGGGCGTGGCGACCGCCGCCATCGTCTACAGCCTCATGATACGGCCCCACCGAGGCTGGTCGCGACGCTGCGCAGCCATTGCGGCGCGCGCGCCGGGTTCCACACCAGGCGCAGCCGCTCGACCGAGGAAAAGCCCAGGTTCGCCACCTTGATGCCGACCAGGCCGTATTCCTGGGCGGCGAAGGCGGGCAGGTAGGCCAGCGCCCTGCCGGCGCGCACCAGGCCGAGCAGCACCTGGAGGTCGTCGGCCCAGTAGCGGATCGTGCGCGGCAGCAGGTCGTCGCGCCAGCCGTCGGAGCGGCTGCCGCGCGCCTGGCCGCAGAACAGGGAGCGCGCCGGCGAAGCGAAGGGATGGGCCAGCACTTCCTTGAGGTCCACCGGCTTGCGCCGCTTGCCGGCCAGCGGATGGCTGCTGGCCGCGATCACGCCCAGCGCCAGCTCGCCAAGCGCCGTCGCTTCCCACTGGGGCGACCAGTGCGGGCTGTCCAGGGCCTCGTCCGTCACCAGCGCCGCCTGCAGCTCGCCGCGCGCCAGCGCCGCCAGGGCGTCGCCTTCGAACAGGGGCTGCAAGTGCAGGCGGGCGCCGGGGTAGGGCTGCAAGGCTTCGGCGATGCCGCCGCCATGGCGCCACAGCAGCACGGCGGGACCGCCGATGCGGCAATCCATGGCCGCGCGTTCGCCCTGCAGGTCGATGCGCGCCTGTTCCGCCAGGTCGAGCAGGACCCGGGCGCGCGCCAGCAGCATGGTCCCGCTTTCGTTCAAGACCAGCTGGCGCGTGCTGCGGTCGAACAGCGCTAGGCCGAGGTCTTCCTCCAGGCGCTTGAGGGCCTTGGACACGGCGGAAGGCGTCAAGTGCAGCTCCGCGGCGGCCGCATGCAGCGAGTCGTGGCGCGCGACGACGGTGAAGACGCGCAGGTCGGGCAGGTTCATGTTTCCAGTTGGGACACAAGAGATGAAAATTGGTTGCTTCTAAGGAAATGATTTCCGGCGTACTATGCCCGACTTTCGATCCAGGAACAAGCCACCATGAATCCATTCCGACGCGCGCTGCTGCTGCTTGGCTGCGCCATCTCCACCGGGGCGCTGGCCCACGACCCAAGCTACGGCTCGCACGGCATGGCCCTGTTCGGCGACAAGGACGGCCTGTACGCCTCGCACCTGCCGCTGTTCCGGGCGCCCCACGACGTCCAGGCCGTGCTGCAGGTGCGCCTGGCCGACGCCACGCTCGACCGCGCGCTGCGTGCGCGCATGCAGGATACGACGGCCTTGTGGACCATCGATCCCGAGCATTTCGAGCTGTCGCGCCTGGCGCCCGGCAGCGCCGCGCCGCTGCGCGGCTTTGGCGCCGACATCTACAACGGCCATTTCGAACGCGGCGGCCAGCGCATGTATGCGGGCGCCCGCTTGATCGTCGAGAAGGTGGTGCTGTACCGGCGCCTTGACCCGGCCATGCGGGAAGCCGCCGAGGCCCATTACCTGCCGGTCGGGAAGTACCTGGTCAAGCGCCTGGACAGCAGGCCCGACTACGACCATATCGTGAAGCTGGCCGCGCCGGCGGCGGCGCCCGTCACGATCCGCAAGCAAGGTTTGGGGAATCCGGAGGCTGCGCTCGGCCGGGTGGCGCCGGTACTCGGCAGCGTCTATGTCGAGACCGGCGACTTGCGTTGACGCGCCGGTCCAACACGCCTGACCCGGATTGCATGAAAAGGGCGTTAACTTAAGGAAAAGTAAGTTTTCTTTTTGACACGGGATCAGCGCGGCCATACATTACGTTTTTTTCAATGAGTATGTACAGCAATGAAACTTCTTCCTGCCTTGGCCCTGGTCCTCGCTTCCGCTTCGGCGCAAGCGACGGTGATCACCTATAACTTCTCCGGCGTCTTCGAGGCCCCGGTGCGCGCGTCCTTCGGCGGCGCAACGTCGCCGGAACCCGTGTTCCTGGATCTCGTCAAGGCGGGCGAGCAGTTCTCCGGCTCCTTCAGCTTCGACACCGACGCGGTCGCCACGTCCTACCCCGGCGCGCCCTTCCGCTGGGCGACCTATGCCGCGCAGGAATTCAAGCTGCAAGGCTCGGCGGCATTGAGTGCGGCCGTGCCGTCCTGGGGTGTGGGCAGCATCCAGGTCACCGACGACAATGATCCATGGGAGAGCGGCAATCCTGTCGACGAGCTGATCGCCAGCGCCGGGGCCGCGCCGGACGGCCAGCACAACCTGTCCTTCGTGCTGCGCATGGACCCGGGCAGCAGCAGCGCCTTCCACGACTACCGCGTGCCACCCGGCTTCAACGACTTCACCAGCGCCACGCTGGCGTTCTACCTCTACCACTCCGAGGCATGGGTGTATGACCATGTCAGTGCCCAGGTAACGGTCACCCTGGACGGCGCCCCGGCCAAGGTGCCGGAACCGGCCACCGGCCTGCTGCTGCTGGCGGGCCTCGGCGGCCTCGCCATGCTGCGCCGGCGGCGCTAAGGCTTACTGTCGCTGTCGCCTCACACGTACCGCCTGGTCGGCTTGTGAGGCGCATCCGGCGATGCCTGAACGGTTTCCGCTGCGCGTTTCCCGGTCCCGTACTAGCCTGCAGTCCTCACCGACAAACAGGAGGGGATCGAATGAACGACAGGACCATCAGCGCGCTCAGCGCCTGCATCACCTACGGCGTGTTCACTAGCGCCAGTCTCGCCCTGGTCGGGCTGGGGCTGGTGTCGCATCCCTTGCTGGCCATACCGCTGTTGAAGTGGCCGATCCTCCTGCAGCTGCTTGTCGCCGACGCCGCGGGCCTGACGCCGCTCGTGGACTCGTTGGCGGCGACGACCCATTGGACCATCTACTACGCGATCCTCGCTGTCCCGATGGCCTGCTTGCTCTATCCGCTCGGCTGGTGGATCGAAGTGCTCGACGAGCAGACCAGGGACGTGATCCTTGCACCCAGGCCGGCGCTCAAGGCTTCAAGCCGGCAGGGCGGCCGCAATCCGCGCCGCCAGCGCGCGCAGCTGGTCTGGGTCCGCCTGCTCCGCCGCGTGCGGCCTGAGCGGCGCCGCCTCCGTGCGCGGAACGATGTGGAAGTGCAGGTGCGGTACGGTCTGGCCGGCAGCGCGGCCGTTGAACTGGGCGATCATGACGCCCGGCGGCTGCAGCGCGGTCTTGACCGCCGTCGCCACCTTCCTGGCGGTGCGGATACACGCCTCGGCGCTTTCTTCGGATAGGTCGAAGATCTCGGCCGCGCCTTCCTTCGGCAGCACCAGCACATGGCCTTCGGCCTGCGGCATGATGTCCATCATCGCCAAGGTCATGTCGTCTTCGTAGACCTTCACGCAGGGCAGTTCGCCGCGCAGGATCCTGGCGAAGGGGTTCTGGGAATCGTAGCTCATGCTTGGTCCTCTCGAACAAGGGATAGGTTCAGGGCAGGCGGCGCAGGAAGTCGAGCAGCACCTGGCCCGCGATCTCGGCGTCGTCCGCCGTCATGGTCTCCAGCGGATTATGGCTGATGCCGCCGTTGCCGCAGCGCGTGAACAGCATCGCCACCTCGGTCACCTGGGCCATGCGCATGGCGTCGTGGCCGGCGCCGGAAGGCAGGTCGAAGCGCGGCAGGCCGGCGCGTTCGAGCGCTGCGCCCAGCCGGTCCATCAGGCGCGGGGCGCAGGGCACGGCCTCGGCTTCCACCAGCTTCCACAATCTTTCCTCGATGCCGCGGCGCGCGCAGATGGCGCTGATGCCGGCCAGGATGTCGTCCACCGCCGCCAGGCGCTGGGCGTCGTCGGGCGCGCGGATATCGAGCGACAGGCGGCAGGCGCCCGGCACCACGTTGACCGACCCGGCGGGCACCTCGAGCTGGCCGACGGTGCCGACCAGGGCGCCGCGTCCGGCGCAGCGCTGCTCGACCAGCAGCACGATCTCGGCCGCCGCCGCCGCCGCGTCGCGGCGCATGCCCATCGGGGTGGTGCCGGCATGGCTGGCCACGCCGCCCAGTTCGACCAGGTAGCGCGAGCTGCCGGCGATGGCCGTCACCACGCCCAGCGGCAGGCCGCGTTCCAGCAGCACCGGCCCCTGTTCGATGTGGACCTCGACGAAGCCGAGCAGCGCGGCCGGATCGCGCGCGATGGCGGGAATGGCGGCCGGGTCGTGGCCCGCCGCCGTCAGGGCCGTGCGCATGCTGACGCCGTCCGCATCTTCCTGCTCCAGCAGGGCCGGGTCGAAGCTGCCGGTCACCGCGCTGCTGCCCAGGAAGGTGCTGCGAAAGCGCACGCCTTCCTCTTCGGCGAAGCCGATCACTTCCAGGTGGAAGGGCAGGCGCTCGCCGCGTTCGTTCAGGTGGCGCGCCAGGGCGATGGGCAGCAGGATGCCGAGCCGGCCATCGTACTTGCCGCCGTTGCGCACGGTGTCGTAGTGCGAGCCGGTCATCAGCGTCCTGGCGTCGGCCGCGGCGGCGGCGTAGCGCCCGACCACGTTGCCGACCGCGTCGATCCGCGTGTCCATGCCGGCCGCGCGCATCCAGTCCGCGAGCTGGGCCGCCGTGGCGCGGTGGGCCGGCGTCATGTAGGCGCAGGTGAGATCATTCTCGCTGTCGCTGATGGCGCCCAGGGTTTCGGCCCATTCCATCACCTGCGGGCCGAAGGCCTGCTCCACGCCCAGCAGTTCGTTGAGGCGGATCTCGGCGATGCGGTGCACCTGGCGCAGGCATTCGCGCTGCTCGTCCGCGGGCTGGTTCTTGAGGCGCCGCGCGAAGGTGTCGATGACGGTGCGCCGCGCCAGGCCGCGTCCCGTCGGCCCCTTGACCGCGAGGATGAAGGGAAAGCCGAACTTCGCGTCGTACTGGGCGTTCAGGTCCTGCAGCGCCGTGTACTCCTCGGGCGTGCAGCGGTTCAGGCCCGAGCTGGCCTGCTCGCTGGTCGATTCCGCCGTCAGTTCGCCGGCGACCGCCGCCTTGCCGGCCAGCTCCGGGTGGGCGCGCAGCAGCGCCAGCTGCTCGTCCTGGGCCGCTTCGGTCACCACGGCCTGCATGGCCAGCTTGAGCGCGGCCAGGCTGGCGAAGGGCCGGCGGCCGGCCGCACGCTCCGCGATCCAGGGGGAGTGTTCGTAGATGCCGCGCAGGCGCTCCACAAACGCGGGCGCATCGCAGGCATTGAGTTCGGTGAGTGTGGTCATGGCTGTCCGTCGTTCGAGCAGTGGATGATAAATCCTGCAAGCCCCGCCTTACATATGCCGCAACGCATAGCCCTTATTTCGGCACCAGCGCACGCGCCGCGCTGCTGACCTGGTCGCGCAGCCACTTGTGCTCGGACGACTGGTGCACGCGCTGGTGCCACAACTGGTAGAAGCGCATCGGCGGGAACTTGATCGGCACCGTGAAGCTCTTCAGGGGCAAGGTCTTTTCGTAGAAGCGGATGAACTGGCGCCCCGTCGTCAGCACCAGGTCGCTCTGGGTCAGCATATACGGAATCACGCCGAAGTAGGGCGATTCGACGGCCACCTTGCGCTGCATGCCCTGGCGCTCGAGGAAGGCGTCGATCACCCCATGGTAGCCCGGCAGCATCTGGGTCGGGGCGACATGGGGCAAGCTCAGATAGTCCTCGACCGTCATCGCATCGCACGCCGTGCGCCGCGCGTAGGGGCTGTCGGCCCGCATCACGCAGGTGATCGGGTCTTCGAACAGCTTGGAGATATGCAGGTGGGGCGGCGGTTCGTCCCAGTTGGCGATCACCAGGTCCATCTCGCCGTCGGACAGCATGCGCAGGTAGTCCAGGCCTGGCCCCAGGCTGTGGATCACCACCTTGCTGTTGGGCGAATTGCGGCGCAGCGCGGCCACCACGTTGGGCAGGAACTGGATGTCGAGGTAGTCCGGGGCGGCGATGTGGAAGGTGCGCGCCGCCTGCTCGGGCACGAAGGGCGACTTCTTGATGAACAGGCTCTCGGCTTCGTCGAGGATGCGCTTGGCCGGCGCCAGCAGGCTTTCGCCATGCTGGGTGGGCACCATGCCGCGTGCACCGCGCACCAGCAGCGGGTCGCCGGTCAGGTCGCGCAGCTTGCGCAGCGAGGCCGAGATCGACGGCTGCGGCTGGTTCAGCTTGAGCGCGACGCGCGACACGTTCTTTTCGACCAGCAAGAGATACAGGATGCGGATCAGGTGCAGGTCGAGGTGCTGGGGCAGGCTGGACATCGTTGCGTATATCAAGATGGATATGTCGAATATACGCTAATTTTCATGTTGAACAAATTGAAATCGGTTTATTGTCGAAGCATTCCATCACCAGGAAGCTCCATGGACGTGTTCGGCTATTTGACACCTTATGCCCTCGAGTGGCTGAACCTGCTCGTGCGCTGGCTGCACATCATCACCGGCATCGCCTGGATCGGCGCTTCCTTCTATTTCGTCTGGCTCGACAACACCATCCGCCCGCCGGCGCCAGGCTCCGAACTGGCGAAGAAGGGCGTGTCGGGCGAGCTGTGGGCCGTGCACGGGGGCGGCTTCTACAACCCGCAAAAATACCTGGTGGCGCCCGCCGAGCTGCCGAAGGAGCTGCACTGGTTCAAGTGGGAGGCCTATTCGACCTGGCTGTCCGGCTTCGCGCTGCTGTTCATCGTGTACTACTTCAATGCCCAGGCCATGATGGTCGACCGCAGCGTGGCCGACCTGTCGAGCTGGCAGGCGGTGGGCATCGGCCTGGGCAGCCTGGTGCTGGGCTGGATCGTCTACGACCTGCTGTGCCGCTCGCCGCTGGGCAAGCGCGACCTGCCCCTTGGCGTGCTGATCTTCCTGTTCCTGCTCGTATCGAGCTGGGTGCTCACCCATTTGCTGAGCGGCCGCGCCGCCTACCTGCACGTGGGGGCGATGATCGGCACCATGATGGTGGCCAATGTGGCGATGGTGATCATCCCCGGCCAGCGCAAGATGGTGAATGCCATGCTGGCGGGGCAGAAGCCCGATCCGGCTTACGGCATCCGGGCCAAGCAGCGCAGCGTCCACAACAACTACTTCACCTTGCCGGTGCTGTTCATCATGATCAGCAACCACTACGCCATGACCTACCGCCACGAGCATGCCTGGGCGGTGCTGGGCGTGATCATGCTGGCCGGTGTGTTGATCCGCCACTTCTTCAACCTGCGCCACAAGGGCCGCATCGCGTGGAAGTATCCGGCCGCGGGGGTGGCGCTGCTGCTTGGCCTGGCCGTGGCGCTCGCGCCGAAGGCGCCGGCGCAGGGGGCTGCGCAGGGGGATGCGAAGGCGCAGTTCGCCACCGTGAGCACGATCATGGCGCAGCGCTGCGTGGCCTGCCATGCGCAGCAGCCCACCCAGCCGGGCTTCGCCGCGGCGCCCGCCGGCGTCATGCTGCACACCCCGGAACTCATCCACCAGAACGCCGCGCGCATCTACCAGCAGACGGTGCAGACCAAGGCGATGCCGCTGGCGAATCTCACCAACATGACCGATGCCGAACGCGCCCAGATCGCGGCGTGGTTCGAGGCCGGCGCCAAGACAGGGAACGACTAATGGATACGCAACTGCAGGAACGCCTGCTGCAATGGATCGACGCCCACTTCGACGAGGAAGTCGGCTTTCTCCAGCAGGTGGTGCGCATCCCGACCGATACGCCGCCGGGCAACAACGCGCCGCATGCGGAGCAGGTGGCCGCCCTGCTCGGCGCCTTCGGCTGGCAGGCCGAGAAGCACGCCGTGCCGGAACGGCAGGTGCGCGACTACGGCATGGAGAGCATCACCAACCTGATCGTGCGCAGGCCCTATGGCGCGGGCGGGCCGACCCTGGCCCTGAACGCCCACGGCGACGTGGTGCCGCCGGGCGAGGGCTGGACCAGGCCGCCCTACGGCGCGGTGGTCGAGGACGGCGTCCTGTACGGGCGCGCGGCGGCGGTGTCGAAGAGTGATTTCGCCACCTATGTGTACGCGGTGCGCGCGCTGGAGGCGCTCGGCGTCCCTTTGAAGGGGGCGCTGGAGCTGCACTTCACCTACGACGAGGAATTCGGCGGCCTGCTGGGGCCGGGCTGGCTGCTCGAGCAGGGGCTGACGAAGCCCGACTACGTGATCGCGGCCGGTTTCGCCTACAACATCGTCACCGCCCACAACGCCTGCCTGCAGCTGGAGATCACGGTGCACGGCAAGGCTGGCCACGGCGCGATGCCGGAGACGGCGGTCGACGCCCTGCAGGCCGCGACCCGCATCCTGAACGCGATCTACGGCCAGCTGCCGGAACTGAAGAAGATCAAGAGCAAGGTGCCGGGCATCGATTCGCCGACCATGCTGGTGGGCCGCATCGACGGCGGCACCAACACCAATGTGGTGCCGGGCAAGGTGGTGATGAAGATGGACCGGCGCATGATTCCCGAAGAAGACCCGGCGGCGGTCGAAGCCGGGGTGAGGGCGCTGATCGAGGACGCGGTGCGGGATCTGCCCGGCATCCGGCTTGAGATCCGGCGCCTGCTGCTCTCGCAGGCGCTGCGCCCGCTGCCGGGTTCCGAGCGGCTGGTGGCGAGCCTGCAGCGGCATGGCCGCGAGGTGATCGGGGAAGAGATCACGGCCCAGGGTACGCCGCTGTACGCCGATGCGCGCCTGTACGGCGAGCGCGGCATCCCGGCGGTGCTGTATGGCGCCGGTCCGCGCACGGTGCCGGAATCGAACGCCAAGAAGGCCGACGAGCGCCTGCAGTTGGAGGACCTGCGCAAGGCCACCAAGGTAGTCGCGCTGACCCTGCTCGATTTCCTCGGGGCGCGGGTTTGAGGCTTAGCTTTGACGCCTAATTTTCCGGGTCCGCGCGCGGCACGATCGCGAACTGCGGGCCGGTGCCGTAGTCCGGCTTGACGCTGCGCGCCATGAACTTGCGCCAGGCGCGCCGGCCTGCCTCGCCGAGGACGTCGGCGGCATAGGCCAGGGCCGGCTGCATGTTCGACGGGAAGCCGGTCTCTTCGCTCGAGTAGCCGGTCATTTCATCCGGCTTGAGCTTCAGGGCCGAGGCCATCGCCCCGCCGCCGCATTCCACGTCCTTGATCTCCGGCGCATGGCTGGCGCGGAAGGCTTCGCGGATGGTCCGGTAATAAGGACTGTTGGCGCTGTCGCGCACCGTCAGGTTGTACATCGCGGCGGTGATCCAGCAGCTGCCTTCGCCGGTCATGCGCAGCACCGGGAACTTCGCTTTCCAGGCCAGCAGCGGGCGCGCCTTGGTGAAGCCAAGCTCCGCGATGTGTCCGATGGCCGAGGTGAAGAAGTCGTCCATCCATGGCGCCAGCGCGGTCTTGCGCTGGTAGGTGGCGGCGTAGCCGTTGACGATCACGTGCAAGCTGTTGGCCTGCGGGTTGCGCGGGTATTCCGCGTTGTACCAGTCCAGGTTGCTGTCCAGGATGCGCAGCAAATCCTTCTTGAGCGGATGCCCGTCGGGCGTGATGTAGGCCGCTTCCGCCAGCGTGCGCAGGCCCCAGGCCTGGCCGCGCACCTGTTCCGGCTTGAGCAGGCCCTTCGCGTGCTCGCGATAGGCCGGGTTCGAATTGAAGACGCTGTACATGGCCCAGAACTGCAGCTCTTCCAGGTAGTAGTGGTCGCCGGCCAGGAGGTAGGGCAGGTAGGCGAAGTTAGGCTGGTGCGAGACGTCCTGCCGGTTCGGCGTCTTGCAGGCCTCGGGACGGGCGCATTCGGGGAAGGCTTCGGACTTGCCGGTGGCCGGGTTGCGCGTGTCCTTGGGCGAGCCCATCAGGGTCATGTAGGGATAGTCGATCAGGCTGACCGGCAGGCCGCTGCGGCGGTCGCGGTAGTGCATGGACCAGCTGCCGGCCAGGTCGGCGGTGGCGAAGGTGATCTCGCCGGCGCGCCGGTCCATGCCCAGCAGGTACATGGCGGCCCATCCGGGAAGCAGTCCGATGTCGGGACGCCCGCCGGTGGTCGGCATGGCGCGCATGGCCTGGCCGACGCCCATCGGCTCGGTCTTCGGCCCCTTCCAAGCCGCCACCATCTTGTCCAGCGTGCGGCCGTCGACCTGCACCCCGCGGTCGAAGTTGGGCAGGGCGCGGGTGCCGATCAGGTAGCCGGGGTCGTGGCGCACGTGGACGTCCGCTTCGCCGCCCCACCAGAAGGTCTTGCGCCAGCGCGCGTGGTGGTAGTGCTCGAGGGCCTCCCTGGCGTAGACCGGCTTGCCGCCGACCTCGACCTGGACGTCGTAGACGATGTTGCGCGGCGCCGGCTCGAAGGCCCAGTTGTTCTCGACCGTGAGGTCCACGCGCGCCCGGCCCAGGCTCGGGAACCAGCGCACGGCGAAGCGCGCCGCCAGGTGCGGGTGCGCTTCGCCGCCGGGGCCGAGCAGGGGCGTGGACAGCAGCCATTCGTGGGCCACCGGACCGGCCAGCCAGGCCTGGGGCTTGGCGCCCGCCAGCAGCCTGTCGAGCGCGGCGCCGTAAGGGCGGCCCTCGACCATGGTCTTGACGCTGGCCGTCAGGCCGGCGCGCAGCAGGGCGGCGGGGGTGGCTGGTGAGGCGTCGGCCGCAGGCGCCTTGTCGCCGCGTACCAGGCCGAGCGCGACCGGCTTGGCGCCGGGCGCGGGCACGATGCTCGAGATGACCGCGTGGCGCAGCGAGCCGTCGGGGTGGCTGGCCTTGACGTCGACCTGCAGCGGCACGCTGTCGCCGTCGGCCAGGCGGCCCGCCAGGCGCGCTCCGCGTTCCACCGCGCCCGGGGCGAAGACCTGGCCGAAGGTGAGCGGGACCTTGTCCCCGGCGGCGGCCCGGCCGGCGGCTTCGATCCAGACGGTGGCGATGGCGCCCTGGACCGGGGCCGGCCTGGCGCGGCCGGCAGGGGGCGCGGACTTCGGTGTTGCAGGGGTATCCGGCCTGGCCTTGGGATCGTCGCCGTAGCGGGCGTCGAGCACGCGTTGCCAGTCGAGCTTCGCGCCCTCGGGGAGGGACTGGGCGTGGGCCAGGGAGGAAAGAAGGACGAAGGCGAGCAGGCAGAACCTGGGTTCCCGCCTGCGCGGGAATGACGTGCGAAAGCTGCCGACTGCCGGCGTTGCTGCTCCCCGCTCCCATTGCCCGTCATTCCCGCGCAGGCGGGAACCCAAGTTACTCAGCAGACCACGCACCATGCTCTCTACCCGTAAAAACAAAAAAGGCGCCCGGAGGCGCCTTTCATCTTACCGCTTTACTGCTTGAGCGTGCGCTCGAACAGCTTGTAGATGCGGCGGTACTGGTCGAACCAGGCTTCCGGCTGCACGTAGGCATGGCGTTCCAGCGGGTAGCTGGCCAGCTCCCAGTTGTCCTTCTTCAGTTCGATCAGGCGCTGGGCCATGCGCACCGAGTCCTGGTAGAACACGTTGTCGTCGATCATGCCGTGCGAGATCAGGAGGTGGCCCTTGAGGTTCTCGGCGTACTCGATCGGCGACGAGACCTTGTAGGCCTGCGGGTCGACGTCCGGGGTGTTCAGGATGTTGGCGGTGTACTCGTGGTTGTAGGTGGTCCAGTCGGTCACCGGGCGCAGCGCGGCGCCGGACTTGAACACCTCGGGCGCGCGCATCAGGGCCATGAAGGTCATGAAGCCGCCGTAGCTGCCGCCGTAGACGCCGACATTGGCGGCGTCGCCCTGGTGCTGCTTGACCATGTAGTTGACGCCGTCGATGTAGTCCTGCAGTTCCGGGGTGCCCATCTGGCGGTAGATCGCATTGCGCCACTTGGCGCCGTAGCCCTTCGAGGCGCGGTAGTCCATGTCCAGCACCACGTAGCCCTTCTGCACCAGCAGGTTGTGGAACATCTGCTCGCGGAAGTAGTTCGGATAGCGCTTGCTGACGTTCTGCAGGTAGCCGGCGCCGTGCACGAACATCACGACCGGGTACTTCTTGCCCGCTTCCAGCTGGGCCGGGCGGTACAGCTTGGCCCAGACCGGGTCGCCGCCGGCGCTCGAGGGCACGGCCACGTACTGCGGCTCGATCCAGGTGCGCGCCTTGTAGTCCGCGGTGCGGGTGTCGGTCAGCCTGGTGGCCGCGCCGCCCGAGGCCGCGACGGTCGCGATCTGCACCGGGGTGTAGCTGGCCGACCAGTGCAGCAGCAGCTTGCTTTCATCCGGCGACAGGCGGAAGCGTTCCACGCCGTCGAGCTGGGTGACTTCGCGCACGGCGCCGGTCTTGCCGTTGACGGCGCAGACTTCGTAGTCGCCCGGGCTGGCGCGGTTGCACATCAGGTAGGCGGTGCCGCCATCGCGGGTCCAGCGCACGTCCGAGGCTTCCCACTTGCCCCGGGTCAGTGCACGGGTGCTGCCCGTCGCGGTGTCGGCCGTGTACAGGTGCGAATAGCCGCTTTCCTCGGACAGGAACCACAGCGTGCGGTTGTCCGGCAGCCAGCCGAATTCGTTGTTGTCGTAGTTGACCCAGGCGCCGTCCGTCAGGCGATGCACGGGCTTGAGCCTGGCGCCCGCCAGGTCGACGGTGGCGATCCAGCGGTCCTTGTTGTCGACCGAGCGCAGCATGACGGCCACGCCGGCGCCGTTGGCGCTCCAGCTGATGGCATCAAGACCGTCGATGACGCGCACCGCGCGCTTGCCTTTCAGCGGATCGAGCTTGGCGGCGGCGCGCAGCTCGGCCAGCGGGTCCTGGTCGACGCCCGGCAGCACGTCGAAGGAGAGGTCCTGCACCTTGTTGGTGCGCAGGTCGACCAGCTTCAGTGCATGGGCGGCCGGCAGGTTGCGTCCCACGCGGGTGCGCTGGTCGTCGAATTCCTCGTAGCCCGACTCGGTCACATAGCGCGGCATCTTGCCGACGCGGCCCTTGTCGCCGCCCTTGGGCGCGGTGGCGACGATCAGCCAGCGCCCATCCGGCGACAGGCTGCTGTTCTCGATCTCGACCTTGTCGCCGAAGTAGACCGGGGCCGGGGGCATGGTCGGGTCGATGCGTCGCAGTTCCTCGGTGCGCAGGCGCATGGCGTCGCGCTCGTCCTTCTGGCGCTTGAGGGTGGCGATCAGGCGCAGCTGCATGGCGCGCAGCGCATCGTCGTCATTGGCCGCCGGGTCCTTGGCGGCGCGCGGCAGGGCGGCGGGGCCGGCGACCTTGGCGGCGCGGTCCCACTGGTACCAGTCGTTACCGATGCGGTACTGGACGCCGCGGCCGTCCGCCGCGAATTGCGCGGCATCGACCTTGCCGGCGCCGCGCGTGATCTGGGCCAGCTCGCCGTTCTTCAGGTTGCGCTCGAACAGGTCGCCATTGCGCAGCACCAGCATGCGGCTGTGGTCCGGGTTATACGAGACGTCCGGGCTGTCGATCTTGCCCAGTTCGGTGTCCGCCACCAGGCGCGGCTTGGCGCCGGCCTGGAAGGTGTCGCGCAGCGGCGAGCCGGTGCGCTTCTGCTTGTAGTACACCTGCTTGCCGTCCCAGCTCCACCATGCGGCTTCCACCGGCGTGCCGATCCAGTCCGGATGGTCCATGGCCTGGTCGAGGGTGATGGGCGTGGAGGCCGCCGCCGGCAGCGCGATCAGCGCCGCGAGGATCGTGGGGAAGAAGGGTGGTCGCATCGTAGTCGTGTCGAGTAAAAGTGAACGCGTTCTCGCCTGCGCTTTGAGGCAGGCGAAGGCGAATGCATTCTAGCTCAGCCATGACTAAGGACGAGTCAATACAGGCAGGTTTTTTTGCTGTAAAGACAAACGCCGATCATGCATATGCATAACCGGCGTTGGCTGGGGGGCAGTGCTGCGCCGCAGCTCACATGGCCCGGTACGGGCCTTTTGGCGGACGAGGCAGGAACATGGCGATGCGGCCGGCGATGGCCAGCACGGCCAGGGCGACGGGGAGGTACTCGAACAGGCTCATGGTTCAGCCCCGGACTGCCGGCGCCCAGCCGCCATGGGCGGCGTAGAGTTCCTGCGAGAAGCTACGAATCGCCGAGAGGGCGTTGGCGAGGAAGTTGGTGGTAGCGGTCATGTGGATTCTCCGGTAAATACTGCGATGTTGCGTTGCAGTATAGAACGGGACCCGTCATAAACAAACTTTCGATTCGTGATTCCAGCGATACAAATGGTGAATAATTGACGCGCAGGCTCTCGCGCAGATATTTGCCGCGCGAATATCCTGGCACAGCGGGCGTGAATAAGAAGGGCGGGATACCCGTTCCAAAAAGCAAGCTGGTGCGAATCTTGCATGACTGCCTCGTATGAAATCGCCAGACCGTGCCTCATCCCACCTGCGTATCGTCGTCGTGCTTCCCGCCACAGTCCCCGGCGCCGATCCGGACGCCTGCCATGCCGAGCAGGCCCGGCGCAGCGCCGCGCTGCGCATCGGCCTGCTGGAATCGGGCTACGACCTGATCGCCTCGCTGCCGGCCGACGTGTTCCTGCCCGAGCGCATCGCCCAGCTCCAGCCGGACCTGATCATCGCCGACAGCGAGCTCGATGCGCGCGACATCCTCGAGCACATCGTGATCGCCACCCGCGACGAGCGCCGCCCCATCGTCCTGTTCACCGAGGACGACGCCCCGGCCAGCATGGACGCGGCGATGGCGGCCGGGGTCTCGGCCTATATCGTGGCGGGCCTGCAGCCGGAGCGGGTCAAGCCGGTGCTGGACGTGGCGCTGGCGCGCTTCCGGCGCGAGCAGCAGCTGCTGTGCGAACTGTCCGACACGCGCCAGAAACTTGCCGAGCGCAAGCTGGTGGACCGCGCCAAGGGCCTCTTGATGACGCGCTATGCGCTGAGCGAGGAGCAGGCCTACCAGCGCCTGCGCAGCCTGGCGATGAACAAGAACATGAAGCTGGCGGACATCGCGCAGCGCATCCTCGACGTGGAAGACCTGCTGGGCTGAACGCCCGCGGGGAAAGGACAACAATGAACCTGCCAGATGGCGGCGCATGGGCCGCCGGATCGGACAAGCCCGAGATCGACACAATCCGGATCGGCTTCATGCCGCTGGCCGATTGCGCGCCGGTGGTCATGGCCTCGGTGCTGGGGCTGGACGAGAAGCACGGCCTGAAGTTTCAACTCAGCCGCGAGCTGTCCTGGACCGGCATGCGCGAGCGCCTGCTGGGCGGGGAGCTGGACGCGGCCCACGTGCTCTACGGCCTCCTGTACGGCGTCCACCTGGGCATCGGCAGCAGGCAACAGCCGATGGCGGTGCTGATGAACCTGAACCAGAACGGCCAGAACATCACGCTCTCGCGCCGCCTGGCGGCCTTCGCACACGACCCGGCGCTGCTGGAGCGGCTGCTGCACGAGGAGCGCCGGCGCCTGACCCTGGCGCACACCTTCCCGACCGGGAACCACGCGATGTTCCTGTACTACTGGCTGGCGGCGGCCGGCATCGACCCGGTCGCCGACTGCCGGATGGTGACCGTGCCCCCTGGCCAGATGGCGTCCAGCCTCGCGGCCGGGCACATGGACGGCTTCTGCGCCGGCGAGCCCTGGGGCCAGCGCGCGCTGCGCGAGGGCACGGGGATCCTGGCCGCGTCCAGCGAGCGGATCTGGCCGAACCATCCCGGCAAGGTGCTGGGCACGCGCGCCGGCTTCGCCGACACCCATCCGCACGCCTGCCGCGCCATGGTCGCGGCCCTGCTGGAGGCGGCGCGCTGGCTGGATGCGGCGCGCGCCAACCGCGAGGCGGCGGCCGAGGTGCTGGCCAGCCCGGCCTACGTCAATGCCGGCCGCGAACTGCTGGCCTACTGCCTGGCCGGGCGCCACGCGGAAGGCGGGCACTGGCGCGGCCATAACGGCCTGCGCTTCTTCGCCGACGGCGAGGCGAGCTTCCCCTGGCTGTCGGACGGCATGTGGTTCATGACCCAGCACCGGCGCTGGGGCCTCTTGACCAGCGATCCGGACTACGCGGCGGTGGCGCGCGCGGTCAACCGCATCGACCTCTACCGCGCGGCGGCGGCGCAGAGCGGCACGCCGCTGCCGCCTGGCGAGATGCGCAGCTCGACCCTCATCGACGGGACGGTCTGGGACGGGAGCGACCCCTCCGCCTATGCCGCCGCGGGCGCCGCGCGTGCGCGGCAAGCGCTGTAAAGACGCACGCCCATGCATCATTCTGGGGAATGGTGCACTGCAATGTAGCGCCGCCGGTGAAGGTATCCGGGTGTTTCCCTCTGGAGCCAAGGTGGCACGGCTCTTGCTCATACTCCTGACAGGATCAATGGCGATCCACGATATTTCACCGCCGGCCTAACGAGGGGCCGGCACCTGGACAACGGCGTCCGCAGCTCCTGCCTTCCGGCAGACAGCGCGGACGCCTTTTTGTTTTCAAAGGAAAAAAACATGGCCAGCAAAGCGGACCGCATCACGCTCTTCTCGTTCACCGGCGCGCCGATGCGCGCCTTCCACCTGACCTGGGTGGCCTTCTTCATCTGCTTCTTCGCCTGGTTCGCCTGCGCACCGCTGATGCCGGTGATCAAAGGCGAATTCGGGCTGTCGATGGAACAGATCGCCAACATCAACATCGCCGCGGTCGCCATCACCATCTTCGTGCGCCTGCTGGTGGGCCCGCTGTGCGACCGCTTCGGCCCGCGCAAGACCTACACTGGCCTGCTGCTGCTGGGTTCCATCCCGGTGCTGGGCGTGGCCATGGCCCAGAGCTACGAAAGCTTCCTGCTGTTCCGCCTGGGGATCGGCGCGGTCGGCGCCAGCTTCGTGATCACGCAGTACCACACCTCGGTCATGTTCAGTCCCAAGATCGTCGGCACCGCCAACGCGGCCGCCGCCGGCTGGGGCAATGCGGGCGGCGGCGCGGCCCAGGCCCTGATGCCGCTGCTGCTGGGCGCGGTCGTCATGCTGGGCGTGAGCGAGGCCCTGAGCTGGAGGGTGGCGCTGGTGGTCCCGGGCGTGCTGATGATCGTGATGGCCTTCGTCTACTGGCGCTACACCCAGGACTGCCCGGACGGTAACTACGAGGACCTGCGCAAGGCGGGCACGATGCCGGAAGGCTCGGGCAAGGGCGGCTGGGCCAGCTTCGCGGCCGGCTGCCGCAACCACCGCGCCTGGCTGCTGTTCATCACCTACGGCGCCTGCTTCGGCATCGAGATCTTCATCCACAACATCGCCGCCGTCTACTACGTCGAGCACTACGGCCTGTCGCTGGGCGCTGCCGGCCTGGCCGCCGGCAGCTTCGGCCTGCTGGCCCTGTTCGCCCGCGCCCTGGGCGGCTGGGTCTCGGACCGCGCGGCGCGCGCCGGCACCCTGAACAGCCGCATCACGGTGCTGTTCGTCCTGATGATCGGCGAGGGACTGGGCCTGCTGTGGTTCGCCAACGCCGATGCCGTCAGCTTCGCCGTGATCGCCATGCTGGTCTTCGGCCTGTTCACCCACATGGCCTGCGGCGCGACCTATGCGCTGGTGCCCTTCGTGGCGCCCAAGGCCCTGGGCGGCGTGGCCGGCATCGTCGGCGCCGGCGGCAATGTCGGCGCGGTGGCCGCCGGCTTCCTGATGAAAGGCACGGGTGACGTCCGCCAGACCCTGATGATCCTGAGCGTGCTGGTCCTGGCAGCGAGCATCTGCGCGATCGCCGCGCGCTTCACCATGACTGCCGCCGACAGCGCGCCGGCCGTCTCCGCAGCATAGTTGGCAGCAAATAAGGAGTAGCAACATGCATATCGTCGTCATCGGCCACGGAATGGTGGGCCACAAGTTTGTCGAAAGCCTGGCCGCCGAAGCCCGCCCCGGCCTGCGCGTCACCGTGCTGGGCGAGGAGCCGCGCCCGGCCTACGACCGGGTCCACCTGTCGGAATTCTTTTCCGGGAAGAGTGCGGACGAGCTGTCGCTGGTCGCACCGGGCTTCTTCGAACGCGAGGATGTGGTCCTGCGCCTGAACGCCAGGGTGGTCGCGGTCGACTGCGGCGCACGCACCGTCAGCCTGGAAAACGGCGAGCAGGTGGCCTACGACAAGCTGGTGCTGGCCACCGGTTCCTATCCCTTCGTGCCGCCGGTCCCGGGCGCGGACCGCAAGGACTGCTTCGTCTACCGCACCATCGAGGATCTGGAGGCGATGCGGGAGTGTGGAGCGCGTTCGCGCACCGGCGTGGTGGTCGGCGGCGGCCTGCTGGGCCTGGAATGCGCCAAGGCCTTGCGCGACCTGGGCCTGGCGGCCCACGTGGTGGAGTTCGCGCCGCGCCTGATGGCGGTACAGGTCGACGATCCGGGCGCGCGCCTGCTGCGCGCCAAGATCGAGGAACTGGGCGTGGGCGTGCACACCCAGAAGAACACGCTCGCCATCATCGACGGCGAAGAGGGCACCCACCGCATGCAGTTCGCCGACGGCAGCCACCTGGACACCGACATGATCGTGTTCTCGGCCGGTATCCGTCCGCGCGACGAACTGGCGCGCAAGGCCGGGCTGGCGATCGGCTCGCGCGGCGGCGTCGTGATCGACAACCGCTGCCTCACCACCGACCCGCATGTCTACGCCATCGGCGAGTGCGCCTTGTGGAACGGCCAGCTGTTCGGCCTGGTGGCGCCGGGCTACGACATGGCGCGCACGGCCGCGCGCCACATCCTCGGTACGGAAGCGGACTTCGCCGGCGCCGACATGAGCACCAAGCTGAAACTGATGGGCGTGGACGTGGCCAGCATCGGCGACGCCCATGGCGCCACGCCGGGCTGCCGCAGCTACCAGTTCCTGGACGAGCGCAAGCAGGTCTACAGGAAGATCGTCACCTCCGCGTGCGGCAAGTACCTGCTGGGGGCGGTGCTGGTGGGCGACGCCGCTTCCTACGGTTCGCTGCTGCAGACGGCCCTCAACCGCATCGAGCTGCCCGAGGCGCCGGAATTCCTGATCCTGCCGGACGGCGGCGGGGCCGGGCGTCCGGCCATCGGGGTCGACAAGCTCCCGGCCGCCGCCCAGATCTGTTCCTGCAACGATGTCTCGAAAGGCGCGCTGTGCGAGGCGGTGGCGGGCGGCGCCACCACGGTCGGCGCCCTGAAGAGCTGCACGAAGGCCGGTACAGCCTGCGGCGGCTGCGTGCCCCTGATGACCCAGGTGATGAACGCCGAGCTGAAAAAACTCGGCATGGCGGTCGACAACCACCTGTGCGAGCACTTCCCGTATTCCCGCCAGGAGCTCTACCACCTGGTCCGGGTGGAAGGCATCCAGAGCTTCGGCGAGTTGCTGGAGCGCCATGGCAAGGGCCTCGGCTGCGACATCTGCAAGCCGACCGCGGCCAACATCCTGGCCTCGGTCTGGAACGATTTCGTGCTCAAGCCCAAGCACGCCAGCCTGCAGGATTCGAACGACTACTTCCTGGGCAACATCCAGAAGGACGGGACCTATTCCGTGGTGCCGCGCATGCCGGGCGGCGAGGTCACCGCCGACGGACTGATCGCGGTGGGGCAGGTGGCCAAGAAATACGGCCTCTACACCAAGATCACCGGCGGCCAGCGGGTCGACCTGTTCGGCGCCCGCGTGGAGCAGCTGCCGGCAATCTGGGAAGAGCTGATCGCGGCCGGTTTCGAATCCGGCCACGCCTACGGCAAGTCGCTGCGCACCGTGAAGTCCTGCGTCGGCTCGACCTGGTGCCGCTACGGCGTGGGCGATAGCGTGGGCTTCGCCATCGCCCTGGAAAACCGCTACAAGGGCCTGCGCGCGCCGCACAAGATCAAGTTCGGCGTGTCCGGCTGCACCCGCGAGTGCGCGGAAGCCCAGGGCAAGGACGTGGGCCTGATCGCTACCGACAAGGGCTGGAACCTCTACGTGTGCGGCAACGGCGGCATGAAGCCGCGCCACGCGGAGCTGATCGCATCAAGCCTGGACGACGCCACCGTGGTGCGCTACATCGACCGCTTCCTGATGTTCTACGTGCGCACCGCCGAGCGCCTGCAGCGCACCAGCGTGTGGCGCGAGAACCTGGAAGGCGGCCTGGATTACCTGAAGCAGGTCGTGATCGAGGACAAGCTCGGCATCGCCGAGGAGCTCGAGGCCCAGATGCGGCATGTGGTGGACACCTATGCCTGCGAATGGAAGGAAGCCGTCACCGATCCGGCCGTGCGCCGCCGTTTCCGCCACTTCGTCAACAGCGAGCAGGCCGACAGCAATGTCGTGTTCGTGCCGGAGCGCGGCCAGATCCGCCCGGCCGATCCGAACGAGCGCCGCCGCGTCATTCCCATCGCCAGCGCAGCATAACCGTTAGAAGGAGAACCATCATGCACCGTGATCTGCAACTGGACAACTGGACCGCAATCTGCGCCATCGACGAGATCGTCCCCGACACCGGCGTGGCCGCGCTGCTCAATGGCCGCCAGGTGGCGGTGTTCCGCCTCGGCGAGCAGGAGCCGCGCGTGTTCGCCATCGATAACTACGATCCGAATTCGGAAGCCGCCGTGCTCTCGCGCGGCCTGGTGGGCAGCATCGGCGAGCGTATCGTGGTCGCCTCGCCGATCTACAAGCAGCACTTCGACCTGCAGAGCGGCGAATGCCTGGAAGCGCCCGAGCGCTCGGTGGCCAGCTACCCGGCGCGCCTCGAAGGGGGCAAGGTATGGATCGCAGCGTAAGACAACAACTGGTCGTGGTGGGCAACGGCATGGCCGGCATGCGCACGGTCGAGGAATTGCTGGCGCTCGCTCCGGACAAATACGACATCACCGTGTTCGGCGCCGAACCGCGCGTGAACTACAACCGCATCATGCTGTCGCCCGTGCTGGCCGGCGAAAAGGCCTTCGAGGACATCGTGCTGCACGCCCGCGCGTGGTATGCGGAGCACGGCATCACCCTGCACGCGGGCGACCCGGTGGTGGCCATCGACCGCCAGCGCCGCACCGTGCGCGCAGCGAGCGGCCGCACGGTCGCCTACGACCGCCTGCTGCTGGCGACCGGCTCCCAGCCCTTCATCGTACCGGTCCCGGGATCGCAATTGCCCGGCGTGGTGGGATTCCGCGACCTGGACGACGTCGAGACCATGCTGCGGGCCGCACGCGCGGGCGGCCACGCGGTCGTGATCGGCGGCGGCCTGCTGGGCCTGGAAGCGGCCAACGGCCTGCTGCGCCGCGGGATGGAGGTCACCGTGGTGCACCTGACCGACAGCCTGCTCAACCAGCAGCTCGACAGCGACGCCTCGCTGCTGCTGAAGGCGGCCCTGGAATGCCGCGGCCTGCGCATCCAGCTCTCCAGCCAGACCGCCGCCATCCTGGGCGCCGAGCGGGTCGAGGGCGTGCGCTTCGCCGACGGCAGCGAATGTGCGGCCGACCTGGTGGTGATGGCCGCCGGGGTGCGCCCCAACGTGGCGCTGGCGAAGGAGGCCGGCCTGCACGTCGAGCGCGCCATCGTGGTCGACGACACCCTGCAGACCTACGATCCGCGCATCTACGCGGTGGGCGAGTGCGTCCAGCACCGCAAGAACACCTTCGGCCTGGTGGCCCCGATCTGGGACCAGGCGCGTGTCTGCGCGGCCCACCTGGCCGGCCTGGGGCACCGCCGCTACGTGCAGCAGGCCACCGCCACCAAGCTGAAAGTCACCGGCATCGACCTGTACTCGGCCGGCGACATCGTCGGCGGCGCCGGCAGCGAAGACCTGGTGCTGCGCGACCGCCGTTCCGGCGTCTACAAGCGCCTGGTGCTGGCGGACAACCGCGTCACCGGCGCCGTGCTGTATGGCGACGTCTCGGACGGCCCCTGGTACTTCGAGCTGATCCAGCGCCGCGCCGACATTACCGCTTTCCGCGACCGGCTGCTGTTCGGGCCGGCCTTGTGCGAAGCGGCATAAAGACGTAAAGGCCTAAAGGAATCCATGATGGACATGCACCTCAAGCCAGTCCGCACCACCTGCCCCTATTGCGGGGTGGGTTGCGGCATCAAGGCCACGCCGGCCGGCGGCGCTGGCGCGCTGATCGAAGGCGACGTCCTGCATCCGGCAAGCCGCGGCCGCCTGTGCGTGAAGGGCTCGGCCCTGGGCGAGACCCTGGACCTCGAGGGCCGCCTGCTGCATCCGGCCATCCGCGAGCAGGGCGGGCTGCGCCAGGCCGGCTGGGACGAGGCGCTCGACCGGGTGGCGCAGCGCTTCTCGGCCATCATCGCCGAGCACGGACCGGACGCGGTGGCGCTCTACGTCTCCGGCCAGCTCCTGACCGAGGACTACTACGTCGCCAACAAGTTCATGAAGGGCTATGTGGGCAGCGCCAACATCGACACCAATTCGCGCCTGTGCATGTCCTCCGCCGTGGCGGGACACAAGCGCGCCTTCGGCGAGGACGTGGTGCCGGGCTGCTACGAGGACTTTGAAGAAGCCGACCTGATCGTGCTGGTCGGCTCGAACGCGGCCTGGTGCCATCCGACCCTGTTCCAGCGCATCGCCAAGGCCAGGGAGGCGCGCCCCTCGCTGCGCATCGTCGTGATCGACCCGCGCCGCACCGCCACCTGCGAGCTGGCCGACCTGCACCTGCCCATCAAGCCGGGCACCGACGTCTGGCTGTTCAACGGCCTGCTGAGCTACCTGGCGCGCCACGGCCTCGTCGACAAGGACTACGTTGCAGCCCATACCGAAGGCCTGGAAGGCGCGCTCGCCGTGGCCGGCGAAGAGGGGGCCGACCCCGACCGGGTGGCGCGCGCCTGCGGCCTCGACCCCATGCTGCTGCGCGAGTTCTACGCCCTGTTCGCGGCCACGGAGAAAACCGTCACCGCCTTCTCGATGGGCGTGAACCAGTCCAGCAGCGGCACCGACAAGGTCAACAGCATCATTAACTGCCATTTGCTGACGGGCCGCCTCGGCAAGCCGGGCATGGGACCGTTCTCGCTGACCGGCCAGCCGAACGCCATGGGCGGGCGCGAAGTGGGCGGCCTGGCCAACATGCTCGCCAGCCACCTGGACATCGACAACGCCGCCCACCGCGACGCCGTGCGCAGCTTCTGGGACGCGCCGCGCATCGCCGACAAGCAGGGCCTGAAGGCGGTCGACCTGTTCCGCGCGGTGGAGGCGGGCAAGGTCAAGGCGGTGTGGATCATGGCCACCAACCCGGTGGTCAGCCTGCCCGATGCCGACCAGGTGCGCCGCGCGCTGGAGGCCTGTGAACTGGTCGTGGTGTCCGACGTGGTGGGCAGCACCGACACCGCCGCCTACGCCGACGTGCTGCTGCCGGCCCTGGCCTGGGGCGAGAAGGACGGCACGGTGACCAACTCCGAGCGCTGCATCTCGCGCCAGCGCGCCTTCTTGCCTGCGCCGGGCGAAGCGCGCGCCGACTGGCATGCGCTGTGCGGCGTGGCACAGCGCATGGGCTATGCCGGCTTCGACTACCTGGGCGCGCACGAGATCTTCGACGAACACGCGCGCCTCTCGACCTGGCGCAATGCGCCGGACGCGCTGCCGCGCGCCTTCCGCCTCGATCCGCTGGTGGGCATGGACCGCCTGGCCTACGACGCGCTGGAGCCGGTGCAGTGGCCTCTTGCCGGCCGCACGGCAGGGACGGCGCGCATGTTCGCGCAAGGCGGCTTTTCGCATCCAGGCGGGCGCGCGCGCTTCGTGCCGACCGCGCCGCGCCTGCCGAAGGGCAAGCCGGGCGGCGAATTCCCCCTGGCCCTGAACACCGGCCGTCTGCGCGACCAGTGGCATACCATGACGCGCACCGGCAAGTCGCCGCGCCTGGCCGGGCACGCGCCCGAACCCTTCGTCGACCTGCATCCGCACGACGCCCTGCTGGCCGGCGTACGCGAGGGCGAGCTGGCGCGCGTGACCAGCGCCTGGGGCGCGATGGTGGCGCGCGTGGCCCATGGCGGAGGGATCGCGCGCGGTTCGGTGTTCGTGCCGATCCACTGGAACGGCCAGACCGCGTCCGACGCGCGCGTCGGCGCCCTGGTCAACCCGGAAGTCGACCCGGTCTCGGGGGAACCGGAATTCAAGCACACCCCGGTGCGGGTCGAGCCCTTCGGCGTGGCCTGGCACGGCTTCATCCTCAGCCGCGACGAGCTGGGACTCGAGCGCATCGCCAACTGGACGCGGGTGCGCGGCAGAGGCTTCGTGCGCTACGAACTGGGCGGGCGCGAACCGGTCACGCCCGAGCGCGCCCGCGCCCTGCTGGGGGCGGGCGAGGACGCCGACTGGATCGAGTACGAGGACAAGGCCGAAGGCATGCTGCGCGCCGCGCTGGTGCTGGAGGGCCGCCTGCAGGCCTGCCTGTTCGTGTCGCGCCGCCCGGACTTGCCCTCGCGCGCCTGGCTGGGCAGCCTGTTCGAGCTGGAAGCGCTGGGCCCGATGGAGCGCGCCACTTTACTCGCGGCGCGCGCGCCCAGGCAGGGGCCGGATCCGGGACCGACGGTGTGCTCCTGCTTCGGCGTGGGCCGCAACACCATCATGCTGGCGATACGGGACAAGGACCTGAAGACCTCGGGCGAAGTCACCGCCTGCGTGCGCGCCGGCGGCAACTGCGGCTCCTGCGTGCCCGAGATCCGCAAACTGCTGGATGAAGTCCGCTGCGCCGAAGCCTGAGCCGCGGCGCAGCGGCCGTGCTTCAAGCGAGGGCGGGCTTGCAGTGTTCGCCGCGGGCCGGGGCGGGCGCCGCGTCGAGGCCGTACAGCGGCAGTTCCATGTAAGGGCGGGGCGTGGCGTGCACCGCGATCACGTAGGCCTGGCGTTCCTGCTTGTGGCGTAGCGCGATCCGGGCCACGAAGGCCGGCGCCAGCAGGCGCTGGGACTTGCGCCGTCCCGTGTCGAGGTAGCCGAACTGCATGAGGGCGTGGTCGATCACGTCCGCCGGCAGCGGTTCCCTGGCGCGGCCGAGCAGGCCGATCAGGCGTTCGACGATCTGGCGCGCGGCCTGTTCCTGCCCGATGATCGGGGCGGTGTCCAGGACTTCGCCCAGCAGCGGGCGCACATTGACCGACAGCCCGTCGACGCGGCCGTCGCCCGCCAGGGTGAGCGCGACCGAGGCCGCGCCCAGCACCGGAATCCCGGCCACCGCATGGCGCCAGGCCCCGGTGGCGCGCACCAGCAGCGGCTGCGACACGCGCTCCTCGCGGTCCGCGCCCTGCGCCTTGGTCTGCCACAGGCGCTCGAAGGCGAGGCTGCCGCCTTGTTCGCTCCAGGAAGGCAGCTTCAGGCGCTCGGCGGCTTCGCCCAGGCGGCGCACCAGCACGGCGGATTGCTCCAGGCGCTCGAAGGGCGCCGCGAAGGGCGCCAGGCCGGAACGGTATTCCAGCGCGCCGGAGCCATGGTGGACGGTGGCGCGTGCTCCTTGCGGCAGGTGGACCAGGCTGCGGTCGCCGCGATCGAGGACGTGGGCCCGGTCCGTGGGGCAGGTGCCGCTTTCCTCGATCGTGTTCAGGAAGCGGTTGATGCGCGTCCGGGTCTCGTCGCGGGTGAGCCGGCGCAGCGCGACGATGTCGGCCCTTGCCGGAAGGGCGCCGGCGCTTGCCTGGGTCGGAGTCATGCCGCGAATCAGGCAGTCGATCATACGTTGCTCGTTCATGGTCAGCCCTCCGTCCACATCCACAGGAGACATGCCTGCTGGGCAGGCGCCAGGTCGGGGTCGACGCTCCCTTCGCCCCACAGGTGGTCGCGGTTGAGGTAGGAGCGGTCCCAGCGAATATTGCCGCCGTTCCAGGTGGCCGAATCACCGACGCATACCGTGATGGGATGGTTGTCGACCCACCAGTCCGAGACGCCGTTGTGCCAGGCGTGGCAGACGGTATCGCCGTCCGTCAGCTTGTCGGCCACGTCCTCGCCGCACTCGTCGGTGGTGATGCCGTCCCACATGTTGCCCCAGGCGCCGCAGTAGATGTGCATGCGCGCGAAGCTGTTCCACAGGCCGGTGACCCGGTTCAGGTCCACCGTCTCGCAGGAATAGGCCATCACCCACTCGTTGTTCCAGTCCTCGCCCAGCTGCCACCCGTTGGAATAGGTGCGCCAGTTGGTGCGCGCCGTGTCGTACAGCATGCGCGCGTTGCCGTTGGCTTCGTGGCCGCCGTGGGTCTCGATCCAGAACAGGTCGACGTTGTCGACCCAGTTGCGGTCGTCGCCGCCCTGGTCGAGGTCGCGGATATCGGTTTCCCAGACGTCGGTGTTGGCCCAGTAGAACGAGCGCGTGTGGCCGGCGGAGCGCAGCTTCGCGTCGAAGCCGTTACTGCGGTTGAAGGTGTAGGTCAGGTCTCCCGCCGTGCTCACGCCGGCGGCGCGCGCATGATGGAAGTACCGGATTGCTTCCACTCCGAAACTCGCCATGGAGTTCTCCTTTCGTATCGGTGGGCTACGTTGACGTCCCGTGGCAGGCGCATCAGGCGGTAGCAAGCAATACAGTAGAGGGAGCGGACGAGCGGACTCTGGCGTAAGTTAAGAAAGGCGGCGGTTGTGCTCGCCGGGGCAGGGCGGGGACGCCAAGGCTTGCGTGGCGTCGAAGCGAGACGCACGCCCGGCATTGCTGCACGGGCGTGCGGGAGTGGGGATCAGAAGGTTTCCCAGCCGTTGGCGGCGGTGGCCATCGCCTGGCGCTGCGGCGCGGTCGTGGCCGCGTGGCGCGGCTTGGCGGGCTTGGTGGCGGACAAGGCCTTCGGAGCCGGCCGTGCCGCATGCGGCGCTGCCGGAGGCGGCGCAGTTTGCGCGCAGTCGAGGCGGAACACGCTGACCGCATCGCTCAGGCGCGCCGCCTGCACCTGCATCGCTTCCGAGGCGGCCGCCGCTTCCTCGACCAGGGCGGCATTCTGCTGGGTCACCTGGTCCATCGAGACGATGGCCTGGTTGATCTGCTCGATGCCCACGGTCTGCTCCAGGCTGGCAGCGCTGATCTCGCTCATGATGTCGGTGACGCGCTTGACGCTGTCGACGACTTCGAGGATGGTGGCGCTGGCCGCGTCCACCTGCCGGCTGCCGTTCTCGACCTTGCTGGTCGAATCCTCGATCAGGCCCTTGATTTCCTTGGCGGCGCCAGCCGAGCGCTGGGCCAGGTTGCGCACCTCGGTCGCGACCACGGCGAAGCCGCGGCCCTGTTCGCCGGCGCGCGCCGCTTCCACGGCGGCGTTCAATGCCAGGATGTTGGTCTGGAAGGCGATGCCGTCGATCACGCCGATGATGTCGCGAATCTTGCTGGCCGAGGCGCTGATGTCCGCCATCGTACCCATCACTTCGCCGATGGCGGCGCCGCCCTTCTGGGCCACGCTGGAGGCGGCATCGGCCATCAGGTTGGCCTGGCGCGCATTGTCGGCGTTCTGCTTGACGGTGCCGGTCAGCTCTTCCATCGAGGACGCGGTCTCTTCCAGCGAGCTGGCCTGTTCCTCGGTGCGCGAGGACAGGTCCAGGCTGCCGGCCGCGACCTGGGCCGAGGCGGAAGCGATGGCGTCGGTGCCGCCGCGCACCTGGGCCACGATGCAGGCCAGCTTGTCGCGCATGGCCTGCATGGCCGCCATCATGCTGGTGCTGTCGCCCGCCTTCACCTCGACCGGGGAGGCGAGGTCGCCGGCCGCGATGCGCGCCGCCACCTCGGCCGCATAGCGCGGCTCGCCGCCGAGCTGGCGCAGCAGGGTGCGGGTGATGCCTACGGCGGCCAGCACGCCGGCCACCAGCGCCAGGCAGCTCAGGCCGACGCTCATGTTGCGCGCCCGCTCATAGGCCAGCAGCGAGGCGGCGCCCGCTTCCTTGTTCAGCTTGCCTTCCAGGACGATCAGCGCGTTGGTGGCCGCGATCCACTGGTCCTGCAGCGGCTGGAGCTCGGTCGTCAGGACGCGGGTGCTTTCCTCCTTCTGGTTGGCCAGGCCGAGCTGGGTTGCTTTCGCCAGCACGGGCATGGCCGCCGCCTCGGCCGCGGCTACCTCGGCGAGCGCGGCCTTTTCTTCGGGCAGGGCGCCCGGCTGGTCGAGCAGGGGCGCCAGTTCCTTCCAGGTTTTGGCGTAGGTGGCGGCTTCGTCGTTCATGGCGCGCTGCTGGACCGTCATCGCCGCGGGATCGGCCAGCAGGCCGATGTTGCGGACCTGGATCGCGCGGTTGCGGATGGTGTCGATCAGGACGTTCGCCAGTTCGACGCGCAGGTTGTTGTCCGTGATCTGGCGCGTGCTGCCGCGCATGTCGGCCATGCCGTACAGGGCGCCGACGAGGATGACGCACAGGAGCCCGAGGACCAGGGCGAAGCCGGTGCCGAGCATGGTGCCGACCTTCATGTTCGAGAGTTTCATGGTGTTCCACCTTTGGATTCACGGGGGGGCGCTGCGGGGCGCGATTAATGCCTTTCGGCAATAATAGAAATACTCTCGAAAACTCTCGCTGTCGATGCCGAACTGGCAAGGAAGGCAAAAAGCCCGGATTGCCGGGCTTTTTGCTGTTAAATTCAGGGAACTTCGGACTTGTATTGTTGCGTTGCCGATACGCCGCCGATACGACGGATGGCGGGGCGATGGCAAGGGACGAGAATATGAATCCGGAAACGAACAAGGCCCATCGATCGATGGGCCTTGCAAGTGCTCGTGTGACAAGCGAATTCGTGGTCGGGGTGAGAGGATTCGAACCTCCGGCCTCTACGTCCCGAACGTAGCGCTCTACCGGGCTAAGCTACACCCCGACGGTTTGAGATGGCATTTCTGTCATCTCGGGAAGGCATCACTGTAGTCGTTTTAGTGGTTCCTGTCAACAGCGAAGCTGCAGAGCTGCAAGAGGCTGCGCTTGTATTCCGTCTCCGGCAAGGCCTCGATGGCGCGCGCCGCGCGCTGCGCCGCGTGCTCGGCCTGGGAGCGGGTATAGGCCAATGCGCCGCTCGAGGTGACCGCCGCTAGCACGGCGTCGAAATGCTGTTCGTCGCCCTGTTCGATGCAGGTGCGGACCAGTTCGCGTTCTTCGCTGCTGCCGTGTTCCATCAGCCAGATCAGGGGCAGGGTCGGCTTGCCTTCGCGCAGGTCGTCGCCCACGTTCTTGCCGATCTCGGCGGCGTCGCCGGCGTAGTCGAGCACGTCGTCGATCAGCTGGAAGGCGGTGCCCAGCGAGCGGCCGTATTCGCCGGCCGCGGCGATCTGTTCATCGTTCGCGCCCGCCACCAGGGCGCCCAGCTCGGCGGCCGCCTCGAACAGCTTGGCGGTCTTGGAGCGGATCACCTTGAGGTAGCTTTCCTCGGTCACGTCCGGGTCGTGCATGTTCAGCAGCTGCAGCACTTCGCCTTCCGCGATCACGTTGGTGGCGTCGGACAGGATGCGCATCACGCGCATGTTGTCGAGGCCGACCATCATCTGGAAGGAACGCGAATACAGGAAGTCGCCGACCAGCACCGAGGCGGCGTTGCCGAACAGGGCGTTGGCGGTCTGGCGGCCGCGGCGCATCGAGGATTCGTCGACCACGTCGTCGTGCAGCAGGGTCGCGGTGTGGATGAATTCCACCACCGCCGCCAGCTCATGGTGGGCCGTCCCGCGGTAGCCGTAGGCATTCGCCAGCAGCAGCACCAGCACCGGGCGGATGCGCTTGCCGCCGGCGCTGATGATGTATTCGGCGATCTGGTTCACCAGGCTCACTTCCGAATGCAGGCGCTGCCGGATCACCGTGTTGACGGCCTCCATGTCGGTCGCGATGGAGGAGGTGAGGGAGTTCTGTTGGGCGTGTGGGATAGCGGCTGACAAGGCGAACCTGCAATAGATAGACAGTGATGCGATGAGTTTTTATCAAGTGCGGGGATTATATACCGACAAGCGACAAGCCAGCAGTGCCAGTCCTGCTCGGCGGCGCGGCCCCCGCCGTTGGTGCGCTGCCACGCCGTCCGGCAGCCTGGAAGCGACTTTGACGCGTGGCAGCAATTTATGTATAATCCTCTGTTCCCCGGCATCCAAGCAGTCCAGCGAGCAGTTTCGCGCTGGTGCGCCGTTGGGATTCTTTTAACATTTAACGAGGTTTCTCAATCATGTACGCGGTCATAAAAACCGGTGGCAAGCAATACAAAGTTGTCGCTGGCGAAAAACTCAAAGTAGAACAGATACCGGCAGACATTGGTTCCGAACTCACGATCGATCAGGTCCTCGCCGTAGGCGCGGGCGACAGCATCAAGTTTGGTGCTCCGCTGGTCGACGGTGCTTCGGTGCTGGTGAAAGTGGTTTCGCATGGTCGTCACGACAAGGTCCGTATCTTCAAGATGCGCCGTCGTAAGCACTACCAGAAGCGTCAGGGCCACCGCCAGAATTTCACCGAAATCCAGATCGTCTCGATCAACGGCTAATCGCCGTCCGGACATCCAGTCATAAGGAGCATTACAAATGGCACACAAAAAAGGCGGCGGCACAACCCGCAACGGCCGTGATTCAGAAAGCAAGCGCCTTGGCGTGAAGGTGTACGGCGGCCAGGCGATCAACGCCGGCGGCATCATCATCCGCCAGCGTGGTACCCCGGTGCGCGCAGGCGCCAACGTCGGTACCGGCAAGGACCACACCCTGTTCGCCCTGGTGGACGGCACGGTCAAGTTCGTCAAGCAAGGCGTGGGCTCGAAGCAGTTCGTGACCGTCGTTGCCAACGAAGCAGTCGCAGCTTAATTCAACCTGCGTTATGCAATGCGCCGCCTGGCGGCGCTTGCTTCTTTGTAAGGCGCAAGCCTTCCATCGAAAGGCTCTGCCCACGGTAGGGCCTTTTTAGTTTTTTGGCGGTCATCATGAAGTTTATCGACGAAGCAAGAATTGAAGTCATCGCAGGCGACGGCGGCAACGGGTGCGCCTCGTTCCGTCGCGAGAAGTTCCGCCCGTTCGGCGGTCCGGACGGCGGCGACGGCGGCAAGGGCGGCTCGATCTGGGTGGTCGCCGACCGCAACATCAACACCCTGGTGGATTTCCGCTACTCCAAGGTGCACAACGGCCGCAACGGCGAACCGGGCCGCGGCTCGGACTGCTACGGCAAGGGCGCCGAAGACGTCTATCTGCGCATGCCGGTGGGCACCCTGATCGTCGACGACGTGAACGGCGAGATCGTTGCCGACCTGACCGAGCACGGCCAGACCGAACTGCTGGCCAAGGGCGGCGAGGGCGGCTGGGGCAACATCCACTTCAAGACCTCGACCAACCGCGCGCCGCGCCAGAAGACCGAGGGCAAGGAAGGCGAGCGCCGCACCCTGCGCCTGGAACTGAAGGTGCTGGCCGACGTGGGCCTGCTGGGCATGCCGAACGCCGGCAAGTCGACCTTCATCACCGCCGTCTCGAACGCCAAGCCGAAGATCGCCGACTACCCGTTCACGACCCTGCATCCGAACCTCGGCGTGGTGCGCGTGTCGCACGCGAAGAGCTTCGTGATCGCCGACATCCCCGGCCTGATCGAGGGCGCCGCCGAAGGCGCCGGCCTGGGCCACCAGTTCCTGCGCCACCTGTCGCGCACCGGCCTGCTGCTGCACATCGTCGATGTGGCGCCGATGGACGACAAGACCGATCCGGTCAAGGAAGCCAAGGCCCTGGTCAAGGAACTCGAGAAGTACGACGCCGAGCTGCTCGACAAGCCGCGCTGGCTGGTGCTCAACAAGCTGGACGTGGTGCCGGAAGAAGAACGCAAGAAGGTCGCCAAGGACTTCGTCAAGCGCATGGGCTTCAAGGGCCCGGTGTTCGAGATCTCGGCCCTGAACCGCGAAGGCTGCGAAGAGCTGGTGCACGCGATCTACAAGCACCTGGAAGAAAAGCGCCACGTCGAACAGCGCTCCGAAGAAACGCAGATGACCGAGGAAGCGCGCACCATCTCGTCCATCGATCCGGACGATCCCCGCTTCAAGATCCTTGAAGACTGAGCCGGCAGCGGCCTTGGCTGCACCCGCTTCGTCCAAGCGCGCCTGGTGGCGCGTCCAGCTGCTGCAGCTGGTCGCGACCACCAGTTCGCTGGCCGCGCTCGCGGCCATGCTCGACCCCGACCGCATCGCCACCGCGATGGGTCTGTTTCTCGTTGGCGTGAACGGCTACAGCCAGTTCTACGCCATCTACGTCGGAGTGCGCCTCGCCACCGCGGGACTGGCTCTGCTGGCGTCCAGACAGGTTGACCAACCCGTCCTCGGCGACCTCACCGCATTATTCCTCCTGGCCCAGCCGGCCGGCCGCCTGGTCGCAGCGTTTGCGATCGGCCTGCCCACGGGCGTATTATTTGTCGTCTGCGCGGTCGAGCTGCTGGCAGGACTTTCCCTGCTGGCCTTGCGGCCGCGAGGGAAAATCCTGTCGCCATGAACTCCGTCCTCCAGTCCTCCTCCCGCATCATCGTCAAGGTCGGCTCCTCGCTCGTCACGAACGAGGGCCAGGGCCTCGACCACACCGCCATCGCCCGCTGGGCGTCCCAGATCGCCGCCCTGCGCGCGCTCGGCAAGGAAGTCGTGCTGGTGTCTTCCGGCGCGATCGCCGAAGGCATGCTGCGCCTGGGCTTCGCCGGCCGCCCCACCGACATCCACGAGCTGCAGGCCTGCGCCGCCGTCGGCCAGATGGGCCTGGCCCAGATCTACGAAACCAGCTTCCGCACCCACGGCATCAAGACCGCCCAGGTGCTGCTGACCCATGCCGACCTGGCCGACCGCGAACGCTACCTGAACGCGCGCTCGACCCTCACCACCCTGCTGCGCCTGGGCGTGGTCCCGATCATCAACGAGAACGACACCGTGGTGACCGACGAGATCAAGTTCGGCGACAACGACACCCTCGGCGCCCTGGTCGCCAACCTGATCGAGGCCGACGCGCTGGTGATCCTGACCGACCAGCGCGGATTGTTCTCCGCCGACCCGCGCAAGGACCCGCAAGCCGAGCTGATCGGCGAAGCCCGGGCCGGCGACCCGGCGCTGGAAGCCATGGCCGGCGGCGCCGGCAGCAGCCTCGGGCGCGGCGGCATGCTGACCAAGGTGCTGGCCGCGCGCCGCGCCGCCCGCTCCGGCGCCCACACCGTCATCGCCTGGGGGCGCGAGGAAGAAGTCCTGACCCGCCTGGCCCACGGCGAGGCGATCGGCACCCAGCTCACCGCCGCCACCGGCCGCCTGACGGCGCGCCGCCAATGGATGGTCGACCACCTGCATACCACGGGCGAGGTCGTGATCGACGCCGGTGCGGCCCAGAAGCTGACCCGCGAAGGCAAGTCGCTGCTGCCGATCGGCGTGCTGGCGGTGAACGGCGAATTCGGCCGCGGGCAGGTGATTACCTGCGTCGACGAGGGCGGACGAGCGCTGGCGCGCGGGCTGACCAACTACGCCAGCAGCGAAGTGCGCCGCATCATGCGTCACGCTTCGAGCGAGATCGAGGGCATCCTGGGCTTCGTCGAGGGCCCCGAGTTGGTCCATCGCGATAACATGGTCTTGTTGTAAAGAGTAAGCGCTCACACGACCGTTGCTCGTTGTGGAAGGGATACATTCCGTGAGAATTGCCTTGTCCATACGTGGCTAAACTTTTCCATACGGCTATAAATCGCTAGACTGAATGCATCTTGTGCACGTGCACATAATGTTTTCAGAGGATACCCATGAAACTGAGCCGAAAACTGCCTCTCGGCTTCGCCGCAGTGACCCTGCTGGTTGCCTGCGCCGGATTCTTCGGCGTGGCGCAGATGAACCGCTCGGTCGACACCTACCGTGTCGCCGTGGCTGAGGCGAAACAGGCGCAGCACGTCGAGTCCTTGCTGGCCGAATTCCGCAAGCAGCTGCAGGAATGGAAGAACACGCTCCTGCGCGGCAAGGACGAGGAACAGCGCAAGAAATACTGGGGCGCGTTCCAGGACAGCGAAGCCGAGGTCGGTACCTCGGTCAAGACCTTGCTGGCGAGCCTGCCCGAGGGCGAAGTGCGCAAGCTGGTGACCGAGTTCGGCGCTGCCCATGCGCAGATGGGGGCCGACTACCGTCGCGGCTTCGCCGACTTCGCGGCGGCCGAGTTCGACTTCGCCGCCGGCGACAAGGCGGTCAAGGGCATGGACCGTGCCCCCGCGGCCTTGCTCGACAAGGCCCAGAAGAAAATGTCCGAACGCAGCGCGGCGAGCGCCGCCCTGGCCGATGAAGTCGGCGCGCGCGCCACCTTCGTCAGCTATCTGCTCATGCTGCTCGGCGCCGTCGCCGCGGTGGTCGCAGGCGTGCTGGTGTCGCGCTCGATCACCCGTCCACTGAGCGACGCGGTCGAAGCGGCCAAGAGCGTGGCGGCGGGCGACCTGCGCACCAACATTACCGTACGCAGCGACGATGAGACCGGACAGCTGCTGCTGGCGCTCAAGGAGATGTCGTCGAGCCTGAACCGCATCGTGACCCAGGTTCGCAGCGGCGCCCATACCATTGCCGAGGCTTCCGACGAGATCGCGCACGGCAATATGGACCTGTCCAGCCGCACCGAAACCCAGGCCGCCGCGATCGAGGAGACCGCGTCCTCGATGGAAGAGCTGACGTCCACGGTGCAGCAGAATGCCGACAACGCCCGGCATGCGAACAAGCTGGCGGTATCCGCCGTCGATGTCGCCGCCAAGGGCGGCAAGGTGGTGGAAGAGGTGGTGGCGACGATGCAGTCGATTACCGCGTCTTCGCGCAAGATCGTCGACATCATCGGTGTCATCGACGGTATCGCCTTCCAGACCAACATCCTGGCGCTGAACGCCGCAGTCGAGGCGGCGCGCGCCGGAGAACAGGGCCGCGGTTTTGCCGTGGTGGCCAGCGAGGTGCGCAATCTGGCGCAGCGTTCGGCCACGGCGGCCAAGGAGATCAAGGCCTTGATCGGCGAATCGGTGGAGCGGGTCGAGGACGGCAACCGCCTGGTCGGCGAAGCCGGTGCGACGATGGGCGAGATCGTGGACAGCGTGCGCCACGTGATGGACATCATCGGCGACATCAGCTCGGCCAGCCAGGAGCAGGGCGCCGGTATTGCCCAGATCAACCTGGCGATCACGGAAATGGACTCCGCCACCCAGCAGAATGCGGCCCTGGTCGAGGAAGCGGCGGCGGCGGCCCAGTCGCTGCGCGAGCAGACCGTGGCCCTGACCGAGGTGGTGAGCGTGTTCAAGCTGGACGATGCGCAAGCTTCGGATGCGTCGCCGTCCACCGCACTGGCCGCGCCGCGCGCGCGTCCAGCCCTGCGCCGGGTCGCTTAAGCCGCGGCCGCCAGCGCCGCGGGATCGAGCACGCCGGCGGGCGCCGGCGTCTTGTCCTTGTATTCGCACAAGTCCACGATCAGGCAGTTCCAGCATTTCGGGCGGCGCGCCACGCAGGTGTAGCGCCCGTGCAGGATCAGCCAGTGGTGGGCGTCGTGTAGAAATTGCTTGGGCACGAACTTGAGCAGCTTCTGCTCGACGATGTCGACGTTCTTGCCAGGCGCAATCTTCGTCCGGTTCGACACCCGGAAGATATGGGTATCGACCGCCATGGTCGGCTCGCCGAAGGCGGTGTTCAGCACCACGTTGGCCGTCTTGCGGCCCACCCCCGGCAAGGATTCCAGGGCTTCGCGCGAAGGCGGCACCTCGCCGCCGTACTGCTCCACCAGGATCTGGCAGGTCGCCATCACGTTCCTGGCCTTGGTGTTGTACAGGCCGATCGTCGAGATATACGACTTCAATTCCTCCAGCCCCAGGTCGAGGATCTTCTGCGGCGTGTTCGCCACCGGATACAGGCGGCGCGTGGCCTTGTTGACGCCGACGTCGGTCGACTGGGCCGACAGCAGCACCGCGATCAGGAGCTCGAAGGGCGTGGTGAATTCGAGTTCGGTGGTGGGCTTGGGATTGGCGGCGCGGAAGCGCGTAAAGATCTCGAGGCGCTTACTTGGATTCATCGTTGGGATTCATCGTTACATCAATTCTGGTCGGTGCCGGCGGCCTTCTGGCGCGCGCGTTCCATGGCGGCGGCGATGATGGCGCGCTTGCGCTCCTTCTCGGCCAGTTCTTCCGGCGTGTTGGCCGCCTCGGCCGTGACCGCGCGCATCTTTTCCAGGGCCTTGGCGGCCAGGCGGGCCTCGTTCTCCTCGCGCTCGCGGCGCAGGCGCTGCGCGCGGAAGTCGTGGCGCGCGCGGGCGGCGTCGGCCGCCTCCTGCGACCAGGCGTCCCAGCCGGTCGCTTCGCCCGTCACGGGAATCATCGAGATGCAGTCGACCGGGCAGGGCGCCACGCACAGGTCGCAGCCGGTGCACAGGCTGGGCAGGATGGTGTGCATCTGCTTGGCCGCGCCCAGGATGGCGTCCACCGGGCAGGCCTGGATGCACAGGGTACAGCCGATGCACAGCGATTCGTCGATAAAGGCGACCGGGCGCGGACGCTCGACGCCGTTGGCCGGATTGATCGGGATCACCTTGCGGCCGGTGGCGGCGGCCAGGCGGCGCACGCCTTCCATGCCGCCCGGCGGGCACTGGTTGATCTCCGCCTCGCCGCGCACGATCGCCTCCGCATAGGGGCGGCACGCGGGATAGCCGCACTTGGTGCATTGCGTCTGCGGCAGCAGGTCTTCGATCTGGTCGGCGACGGTTTTAGTCACAGCGTGAGTCACGGCGAGCGGTCTTGGTAAAGCCGACATTATCCGCCAAAACCCCGTGCGATGCGACGGCGCGGTCTGGTGCGCCGCCGGCGCCGTATTCGCGGCAGTATGGTGGCCGAGCGAACAGACGATTCGCCATGTCCATGGTCTAGTGGGCGAAGACGAGAGAGAGCCGAGGAGGGCGTTGAGATGAACGAGTTGATCGTACCGGTCTTGCTTGCCGCGCTCCTGTCGAGCGGCCCCGGGGCGCACGCGCAGCAGCGCCCCCACGGCGCGCCGCAAGCCGAGCTGCACGGCGCCGGCGGGCAGCAGGGGGGCAAGGGCAAAGCGCGCTACCGCAGCGTGGAAAGTAATGGCGAGCTCAAGCGCGGCGAGCAGCTGCCGCCGCGCTACCGCACCCACCACTACGTGATCGACAACTGGCGCGTCCACAAGCTGAGCGAGCCGCCGCCGGGGCACCAGTGGGTGCAGGCGGGGGCCAGCTATGCGCTGGTGGCGATTGCGACGGGGGTGGTGACGGAGGTGGTGGTGGTGAGGTGAGCTAACACTGTGCTGGCAAACTTGGGTCCCCGCCTGCGCGGGGATGACGTTTAGAAGGACGTATCCGAAGTCGGTCTATCGATGTTCCGATTGCGAGGAACAAGGTCATCCCAGTGAAGGCGGGGACCCGAGTTCGCTGCGAACCGTCAGCGCAAAAAAAATGCCGCGATTTCCGCGGCATTTTCCATTTCGCCAGACGATCAGCGATTCGCCTGAATAAACGCCGTAATCTTCGGACAAATCATCTCGCGCCAGCGGCGGCCCGAGAAGATGCCGTAGTGCCCGCACTTCGGCGCCACGAACTTGAGATGCTTGTTCTTCGGAATCCCGCTGCACAGCTCGTGCGCCGCGCTGGTCTGGCCCAGGCCGGAGATATCGTCCAGCTCGCCTTCCACGGTCATCAGGGCCACGGTCTCGATGTCCTGCGGACGCACCAGCTGGCCGCCGACTTCCCAGGTGCCCTTGGGCAGACGGTGTTCCTGGAACACGGTCTTGATGGTCTCGAGGTAGTACTCGGCCGGCATGTCCAGCACGGCGTTATATTCGTCGTAGAACTGGCGGTGCGCCTCGGCGGAATCGTCGTCGCCGCGCACCAGGTGCTGGTAGAACTCGCGGTGGCTCTGGGCATGGCGGCCCGGGTTCATGGCGATGAAGCCGGCGTGCTGCAGGAAGCCCGGATAGACCTTGCGGCCGAAGCCCGGGTAGTTGCCCGGCACCGAATAGATCACGGTGTTCTCGAACCACGAGAAGGGCTTCTCGACGGCCAGGTCGTTGACGGCGGTCGGCGACTTGCGCGGATCGATCGGGCCGCCCATCATGGTCATGGTCTTCGGCAGCTTGGGATCCTTGTTGGACGCCATCAGCGAGATCGCGGCCAGCACCGGCACGGTCGGCTGGCACACCGAGATCACGTGCACGTCCGGGCCCAGCAGGCGGATGAAGTCCTGCACGTAGTAGATGTAGTCGTGCAGGTGGAAGGCGCCGCTCGACAAGGGGACCATGCGTGCGTCGGTCCAGTCGGTGATGCAGACGTCGTGGTCCACCAGCAGGGCGCGCACGGTGTCGCGCAGCAGGGTGGCGTGGTGGCCCGACAGGGGAGCGACCACCAGCACCTTCGGCTGGTCCAGGGCCGCGAAGGCCTCGTCACCCATGTCCTTCTTGAAATGCAGGAGCTTGCAGAACGGTTTTTCGACGACCGTGCGCTCCATGATGCCGACGTCTTCGCCCTTGACCTTGACCGAATGGATGCCGAAGGCCGGCTTTTCATAGTCCTTGCCGAGACGGTACATCAGCTCGTAGCCGGCGGCGATACGCTGGGCGAATGGGGTGTGCGCGAACGGCGAGACGGGATTGGAAAACAGTTTCGAGGACGCATCGGCCCATTGCATCAGCGGGGTCAGGAAGGAGCGTTGCATCTCGTGCAGTTGGTAAAGCATAAATAAATCCTTCAGTGGACAGTGCGCGTCGCAATCGTTTGCGCGTAGCTGCAATCAATTATATGGGATTGATTTACTTGTGGAAACAATCGTTTTCAGTCGTCTGCAACGGTATGGCTCACTTGTAGCATATTTGTGCAGGGCGCTTCGGTGAGGCTTCCCACATAAGTTGACATGCGCGTGTTTGTAACAGGAAGTTTGTTGGCTGGGCGTTACTGACCGCACAAAAAAAGGGTTTGTGGCCTTCAAGCAAACTTGGATTCCGGCCTTCGCCGGAATGAGGTACTGAGAGTAGTGGCGGCTTGTGACTCTGCCATCTGCTTCAAGACCGTCGTACGCGCCACTGGCGCCTACGACTTCGGGCGAAGGCCGGGACCTCAGTTTGATGCGCACCACGGGCGCAAAAAAAGCCGCCCAACAGGGCGGCTTTTGCACGATACAAAAGATCGTTAGTCGAACACCGGCGTTTCCACGCCCAGGATCTTGTGCAGCTTCGGCGACGTGGTGGTGTACTGCATGTGGATCTTCTTGTCCGGGAAGATGTAGGGCGCGGCACCGAAGGCGGCCAGCGCGGCTTCGTGGAAGCCCGACAGGATCAGCTTCTTCTTGCCCGGATAGGTGTTGATATCGCCCACGGCGAAAATGCCCGGCACGTTGGTCTCGAATTTCTCGGTGTCCATGACCTTCAGCTGGCGGCGCTCGATGTCCAGGCCCCACTCGGCGATCGGGCCCAGCTTCGGCGACAGGCCGAAGAAGACCAGCAGCATGTCCAGCGGCACGCGGCGGGTCACGCCGTCGGCGCCGGTCACCTTCACTTCGCTCAGCTTGCCGTCTTTTTCGTCGAAGCCGGTCACCTGGCCGGTGATCAGCTGCATCTCGTACTCGTCGCACAGGGCCTTCATCTTGGCGACCGAGGCCGGCGCGGCGCGGAAGTCTTCGCGGCGGTGCACCAGCACCACCGATTCGGCCTTGCCGACGAAGTTCAGGGCCCAGTCCAGGGCCGAGTCGCCGCCGCCGCAGATGACCAGGTTCTTGCCTTCGAACAGGGCCGGATCCTTGACGCGGTAGAACAGCTGCTCATTGTCGAACTTCTCGATGCCGTCGACCTTCAGGGTACGTGCCTGGAAGGAACCGACGCCGGCGGCGATGAAGATGGTCTTGGTGATGAAACGGGTCCCAAGCGAGGTCTCGACGTTGAAACGGCTGTCTTCGCGGCGCTGGACGGTGGTGACTTCCTGGCCCAGGTGGAAGGTCGGCTCGAAAGGCTCGATCTGCTTGAGCAGGTTGTCGGTCAGTTCCTGGCCGGTGCACACCGGCACGGCCGGGATGTCGTAGATCGGCTTGTCCGGGTACAGTTCCACGCACTGGCCGCCGACGGCCGGCAGCGAATCGATGACGTGGGCCTTGATTTCGAGAAGGCCGAGTTCGAAGACCTGGAACAGGCCGACCGGACCGGCGCCGATGATCACGGCGTCGGCTTCGATGGCGCCGGCGAACGAACTGTTGGGAGCGATGCTGCCCGCTTCGTGGGTGGCACTGATAGTCATGCTTACTTCCTGTGATTTTTGGATGGTGGGGCGATGGCAGAACGACGCTGCCACCGGTGGCGACACCCTGCCGGCGCGGTCCGCTCAGGCGGACACGGGCGCCGTCCGCGTCAGCGGGCCAGTTGGCTCAGCTTGTCCTTGACGTCTTTCCATTCTTCCGCGTCGGGCAGGGCCGGCTTGGTCTTGGTGATCGACGGCCAGGAACGCGCCAGATCCGCATTGAGCTTGATAAATTGCTGCTGATCGCCAGGCACGTCCTCTTCGGCATAGATCGCATTCACCGGGCATTCGGCCACGCAAACGGCGCAGTCGATGCACTCGTCGGGGTCGATGGCAAGGAAATTCGGGCCTTCCCGGAAACAATCTACCGGGCATACATCGACGCAGTCGGTATAGCGACAACGGATGCACGATTCGGTGACAACGTGGGTCATAACAGTCCTATCAATGGTGGGGGTGTCGCGGCGCCGGGCGCTTCAAGGGTCAGGGTGGGCCGGCGGGACATGCAAAGCACTGTATTTTAGGGCAATTCGGGTTTTCCTACAAATTAGCCTTATACACAATACACATAAGCAAATGAAGGGAAAACCGCGCTGCTGGCGCTGCGAAGCCGCACGAGCGTGCCTTTCCACCAAGCACTATTGCCCCGTCCGGCAGCACCTGGACGGGGCCGCCCAGGCCCGCACCACGCTCCCTCCGGAATGGGGTCAGGCGGTGCTGCGCAAGCCGTCGAGCAGGCTTTGCCAGTCGCCGCCGCTGCCGTCCTCGCGCAGGAAGACCGTATGGCAGCGCATCCCGTCCTCGACCGTGATTTCCCAGCGCGGCATGTCGGCGCCGACCGGGCAGCCCGGCTCGGCGCGGAAGAAATCCAGCCGCCGCAGCAAGTCTTCCAGGGCCGCGCCTTCCGGCCGGGCGGCGGTGTCGAGCTCGTAGGATTCGGCCAGGCCGGCGAAGCCGCCGCAGGCGCGCGCGCTGATCTTCATGACGCCGCCACGTCCCTTTTCCTGTCCGCGCCATGGCGGCCGTGGGCCGCGCACCAGCGCGCCAGCGCCTGCGCCTCGCCATTCAGTACCCGCCCGGCGCGGTGGTATTCCGGCAGCTGCATGGTGCCGCAGCAGGCGTGGCGGTCCTGGCGCGCGCCGCGCGCGTCGCAGACGCAGGGGGCAAGCCGGGTGCCGGGCTGGTAATCCTCGCCTGGGGCGCCGCCGGCCTCGACCACGTCGCGGCGGCTGAACTGGTTGCGGATGAAGTTGGCATACGCCGGCGGGCGGCCGTCCTCGACCACCAGGCGCAGCATCTCGTTGACCACGTCGGCATAGCTGGCGGCGTCCTCGGGCGCCGCGATCAGGGCGCGCAGCACCAGGCCGCGCAGGTAGGCGGCGACCCGGTGCAGGACGGCGGCGTCGTCCTCGCGCCCGGGATCGCGCTCGTGGGCGAACATGTCGGCCAGCACGTCGTACACGGCGCCGGTGAACACCTGGGAGATCGCATGCACCTGGGTGCCGGCCTCGCCCAGCCTGAGATCGTTGTCGGCATTGCGCAGCCCGGTGGCCGAGCCCAGCGCCATCCCGAACTGTTCGGCGATGTCGGCCAGGAAGGACTTGTCGTGCAGGCGCGCCTTGGTCTGGGCCACCACCGCCTCGCACTGGTCGAGCTGGGAGAGCGCCAGGAAGATCGCGGTCAGGTCGCCGAAGGCTTCGTGCAGGCCGCCGGTCTGGGGCGGGGCGTCGGCCAGCAGCCAGCGCGGCTTGAGGCCGTCGAGCACGGCGTGGGCGGTCTCGTGGGCCACGATATCGAAGGAGCGGCAGGTGTACACCCGCTCGCTGGCGCCGGTGGGAATGAAGTCGCCGAACTTCAGGCAGCCCTGGGCCCGGCTGTAGAAGGCGTTCATGACATTCGGCAGCCCGTGCGGATAGACCTGCAGCGGGCTGGTATCGGTGCTGGTATTCCACTGCCAGGGCAGGGGCATGGGCAGGCCGGCGGCGAGCAGGGCGCGCTGGTACATGGTCAGGGTCTGGCGCACCACGGCGAAGGTGTGCACGGCGTCGAACTGGGGCGTGTCGGGCTGGGTGACGAAGTCGCCGAAGGCGTTCGGCTCGACTGGTGCGATGCCCGGCTCGCCGGGCGCGATGCGGGCGTCGCGCGGGCCGGCCAGCACCACGCCGGGCAGGTAGGCGGGGCGGGTGCCGATCTCGCTGACCGACGGGTCCTGCTTCCACATCAGCACGCGGGCGCCGAAGGCGTGCGCAAGCGGAGGCGCCTCGGTCTCCGGCTCGTGGTCCGGTGCCGCGGGCGTTTCCAGCAGCTGGGCGGCGCGGTGCTGCTGCAGATAGGGGGCGCTCGGGGTGGGGATGGCGCGCACCGGCGGCTGGGCGCGCTGCGGCGTGTCCAGCTCGTCGGGCAGCAGGGCGGATGGGTCCATGTGGGCTCCTTGCATGATCGGCGTGCGCTTCATGTTCGCGCGCCAGCCGGCTCAGGCATTGACACTCATCAATTGATGGAACGCCTAACGAAGCCCTCATGGCGGCGTTGCATCGTCTCGCCGTACGACCGTACCGTCTTCGACGATGCGCCTTGCCCTGAGGGCTTCGTTAGGCGTTCTGGTAGTGAGGATGAAGCGGGCTCTGGCATGGACCGCTTCCAGCTGGCATCATGGCGGATTGTCTTGCAATCGATTAGGAAGGAAAGCTTCAGATGGCGGAATTGAACATCGTCCAGCAGCATGCCCTGAGCCGCGATGCGGCGCGCACGGCGGCGGAACAGGTGGCGCAGCGCCTGGCGGCGGAATTCGGACTGGCTTGCCGCTGGGACGGCGACGTGCTGCGTTTCGAACGCAGCGGCGTGGATGGGGACTTGCGGCTGGAAGGGCAGAGTGCGGCGCTGCGCATCCGCCTGGGGATGCTGATGAGCGCATTCGCGCCGGCCATCGAGGCCAAGGTGACGGAAAAGATGCGCAAGGTCTTCGCTCCCGCCTAGGGAGCGAAGGGAGGCTGGAAGGCGCGCCGGAAAGCGGCGCGCGGCCGCTCAGCCCTTCAGTTCTTCGATCAGGTCGATGTACTGCTGCTGGGCGTCTTCCTGCGAAGTGCCCGCCAGCGCCGCCCAGGCGTCGTACTTGGCGCGGTTGACGAAGTCGGTCATGCCCGGACGCTCGCCGGTGGCGTCGCCCGCCGAACCCTGCTTGTACAGCGCGTAAATCTTCAGCAAGGTCATGTTGTCTGGGCGCTCGGGCAGATTCTTCGAATCCTGCTGGGCCTGGTTGAACTGTTCCTGCAAGCTCATGGAAACTCCTGTGTGGTTGGTTGCTGTGTTTGCCCTTGGTCGACCAAGCGGGCAAGGCGGCAGGCATCTTAGCGCAGCAGGATGGCGCGGACGGTCGAAATGCCCGCACTTTAGAGGGGAAGCTCGAATGAAAAGGGGCGCCAGGCGCCCCTTTTCAGGATGCTCAGACGCCCAGCAGGTCGACGTCGAAGATCAGGGTGGCGTTCGGCGGGATCACGCCGCCGGCGCCGCGCGCGCCGTAGCCGAGGCTGGCCGGGATGGTCAGGCGGCGCGAACCGCCGACCTTCATGCCCTGCACGCCTTCGTCCCAGCCGCGGATCACGTGGCCGGCGCCGAGCGCGAACTGGAAGGGATCGTTGCGGTCCTTGCTCGAATCGAACTTGGCGCCCGGGGTGCCGTCGTCGTTGCGCAGCCAGCCGGTGTAGTGCACGGTGACGTACTGGCCGGCCTTGGCTTCCGGGCCGTCGCCGACAACGGTGTCTTCGTACTGCAGGCCGGAATCAGTGGTAATGGTGGACATGGTCTTCCTTGTTGTTCATGTTGAACGGCGATTGTAGACCATGGGGCGGCAAGGCGTCACGCGTGCCACGGGCAGGCGGCGGCGATGTGCGTAAAATGACAAGCCCGCCACCGATCCATGAGGAACCCGTGCCGACCACCCTCGAAGCTTGTCCGTGCCCCTGCGCCCAGACCCCTATGCGCCGCGGAGTATATCGATGAAAGGCGTCGCCACCGCCTACCGGCGCGCGCTGCGCGCCCAGTTCACCGGCCGCATGCTGCTGCTCTCGGGCGCGCCGCTGGTGCTGTCGCTGCTGCTGTGGGGCGTGGTCCTGTGGTTCGGGCTGCAGCCGCTGCTGGACTGGCTGCATGGCCTGTTCTCCCGGTACGACGCTTTCGAGACCAGTTCCAACGTGCTCGCCACCGTGGGCCTGGGCGTGCTCAAGGTGGTGGTGGTGCCGCTGCTGGCGATCGCGCTGCTGCTGCCCCTGATGATCGGCTCCAGCCTGCTGTTCATGGGCGTGGCCGCGATGCCGGCCATCGAGCGCCACGTGGGCCGGCAGCAGTTTCCCAAGCTCGAAAAGAAGGAGGGCGGCAGCTTCCTGGGCAGCATCGCCGTGAACGTCGGCAGTTCGGCCGTGTTCGCGCTGCTGTGGCTGCTCACCCTGCCGCTGTATGCGATTCCGCCGCTGGCCTGGCTGGTGCAGGCCTGCCTGTGGGCCTGGGTGACCTCGCGCGTGATGAGCTACGACGCGCTGGCCGCCCACGCCAGCCGCGCCGAGCGCGAAGCGCTGATGCGCACGCGCCGCATGCCGCTGCTGGCGATCGGCCTGGCCACCGGCCTGGCCGGCGCGCTGCCGGGCATTGCCTGGATGGGCGGGGCGGTGCTGTCGGTGGTGCTGTTTCCCGTGCTGGCCATGCTCTCGCTGTGGCTCTACGTCATGCTTTTCCTGTTCGCAGGGCTTTGGTTCCAGTACTACTGCTTACAGGCATTGGAAGAGTTGCGTACCGAGCCCGTGACGACGATGGCGTGAATCGCGTGTGCACGCATCGGCGGTGTCGCGCGTTGAAGCCATGGGCGCCCGCAAGCGGCGATTCCCTGGCGGTGGCACACTGGAGGTTTCAGCTTCGGCAAACACGGGAGAGCGCATGGGTGGTTTCGGCCTGATCGTCATCGGCGACGAGATCCTGTCCGGCAAGCGGCAGGACAAGCATTTTGCCAAGGTGGTCGACCTGCTGGCCGAGCGCGGCCTGCAGCTGTCGTGGGCCGAATTCGCCGGCGACGATCCGCGGCGCCTCACGGCCAGCCTGCGCCGCAGCTTCGCCGGCGAAGACATCGTGTTTTCCTGCGGCGGCATCGGCGCCACGCCCGACGACCACACGCGCCAGTGCGCGGGCGCGGCGCTGGGCCTGCCCTTGCAGCTGCATCCCGAAGGCCGGCGCCATATCGAGGAACGCATCCGCGAGACCGCACGCGAGGCGGGCAGGGAGCCGGACTTCGCCGCGCCCGACAACCTGCAGCGCCTCAAGATGGCGGAGTTCCCGCAAGGCGCGGTGCTGATCCCGAATCCCTACAACCGCATCCCCGGTTTTTCGATCATGCAGGGCGAAGCGCCGCACCACTTCGTGCCCGGCTTCCCGGTGATGGCCTGGCCGATGATCGCCTGGGTGCTGGACACCCACTATGCCCACCTGTTCCACCGCGAGCCCTACGCCGAGCGCGCGCTGCTGGTGTACGAGCAGGCGGAGGCCGCGCTCACTCCCTTGATGGAGCGCTTGCAGCGCGAGTACGAAGGCGCACGGGTGTTCAGTTTGCCGAGCGTGGGCGATGCGCAGACGCGCCGCCATATCGAATTGGGTGTGAAGGGAAAACCGGACGCGGTGGCCGCGGCCTATGCCGCGATGTGCGCGGAGCTTGACAAGTTAGAAGCAGAGTATCGACCTTTATAAATAGGCATGTCGCGCGATTAACGCCAGACGAGTCCGCCGTTGTTTTTTTGCGAAAATATTCCACGCACATCAAAATTGTTAAACGGTGTCTCGCGCGTGCCGTATTGATGTGGTGGAATATTACCTACGGACGGCGCCATCTGGAGTGAGATCGCATCGCCAATGCAAACGAACCAAATACCACCTCAGTCACTCGAACAGACCGGCAGCAACAGATGGCGAGCAGGTTGACGGGGATTGCACGTAAAAACGATTCAGACCGGTTAAGCCATCATGGAAAGTATTCGCCGTTTCGGACGGCCCAGTAGTGTGTTCGATGTGTTCGGCAGGTGGCGCGATCGCCCGGCTGCCGCGGTGGCCGCTGCGCCCTCGACACCTGTTTTTGCCTCCGCCGGAGGCAACGACGTCCCCTTGTACGAAGCCTATCCTCACCTGGGCGGTGCCCCTGGCGGAGGCGGCTCCGACGCGCCCGAGCCCAAGCCGCGCAAGCGCCGCTGGAAGCTCTGGCTGTTCTTCGGTTCGGCCTTGCTGGCGGCCCTGCTGGCCGCCTGGGCCGCGCTCGAGATGAAGACCTCGCGCCTGCAGGCCAAGATCTTCGCCGAGCTGGCCGAGGACCTGAGCTGGCGCGTGGAAAAGGGTGCAAGCCCCGCCATCCGCTTCCCGGCGGCCAGCCCCTACGACACCCGTCTCGGCTACGCCAGCATGCCGCAGTACCTCGAGAAGCTGCAGGGCCGCGATTACGCGATCGCGGCCCAGGCGCGCATGTCGCCCAAGATGATCGAGTTCTCCGACCGCGGCCTGTACGCCACCTTCCACGAGAAGACCAAGGTCGGCCTCGAGATCCTCGATTGCCGCAGCCAGCCGCTGTTCGCCTCGCGCTTCCCGGAACGCTACTACCACAAGTTCGACGAGGCGCCCTCGCTGCTGGTGCAGAGCCTGCTGTTCATCGAGAACCGCGAGCTGCTCGACGCCAAGCATCCGAGCCGCAACCCGGCGGTCGAATGGGACCGCTTCTCGAAGGCCGTCTTCGATAAGTCCCTGTCCAGCGTCGGCCTGGGCGGCGAAGGCCGCGTGGCCGGCGGCTCCACGCTCGCGACCCAGATCGAGAAGTACCGTCACTCGCCGGAAGGCCGCACCAGCTCGCTGTCCGACAAGCTGATCCAGATGGCCTCGGCCACCCTGCGCGCCTACCAGGACGGCGAAGACACGACCGCCGCGCGGCGCCGTATCGTGCTCGACTACCTGAACACGGTGCCGCTGTCGGCCAAGCCCGGCTATGGCGAAGTGAACGGCATCGGCGACGGCATGTGGGTCTGGTACGGCCGCGATTTCAAGCAGCTCACGCAGATGCTGAAAGGGCCGATGACCAGCCCCGAGGCCGTACTCGCCTACAAGGAAGCGCTGTCGCTGATGATCGCCCAGCGCCGTCCTGCCTATTACCTGGGCGCGGGCGAGCAAGATCTTGAAACGCTCACCAACAGCCACCTGCGCGTGCTGGCCCAGGCCGGCGTGATCTCGCCGCAGCTGCGCGACGCGGCCATCCAGGCCAAGCTGCATCCGGCCCAGGGCTCGGGCGTGGCGCCGCCGCCGGCCGACGCCTTCGTGTCGCGCAAGGCCGCCAACGCGGTGCGCAACCACCTCGGCAACCTGATCGGCGACCCGCGCCTGTACAACATCGACCGCCTCGACCTGTCGGTGGTCTCGACCCTGGACGCCCAGGTTCAGCAAGCCGTCACCGCGGCCCTGCGCAAGCTGACCGATCCGGGCCATGCGCAAGAGGCCGGCCTGACCGGCAAGGGCCTGCTCGGCAACGGCGACCCGGCCCAGGTGGTGTACAGCTTCACGCTCATGGAGCGCGGCGAGCACGTCAACTACCTGCGGGTCCAGACGGACAACTACGACCAGCCGCTCGACATCAACGAGGGCGCCAAGCTCGACCTGGGTTCCACGGCCAAGCTGCGCACCCTGGTGACCTATCTCGACATCGTCGACCAGCTGCACAAACGCTACGAGCCGATGGACAAGATCGGCCTGATGGGCGTGAGCGTCGATCCGAAGGACCGCATGTCGCAGTGGGCGATCGAGTACTTCCGCGTGCTGCCCGACGGCGCCGACCGCGGCCTGGCGCCGATGCTGGCGGCCGCGATGGAGCGCAAATACTCCGCCAACCCGGGCGAAGCCTTCTTCACCGGCGGCGGCCTGCACACCTTCGGCAATTTCAGCAAGCTGGACAACAGCAAGATCATGACGGTCACCGAGGCGCTGCGCCAGTCGACCAACCTGGTCTTCGTGCGCATGATGCGCGACGTGGTGCGCTACTACATGTTCCAGCTGCCGGGCTCCTCGGCCCAGCTGCTGGCCGACGCCGACGATCCGCGCCGCGCCGAGTACCTGTCGCGCTTCGCCGACCGCGAAGGCAAGGACTTCCTGGCCAAGTTCTGGAACAAGTACAAGGGCAAGACCCCGGCCGAGATCGAGACCATGCTGTACTCGGGCGTGCGTCCGCTCGCCTCCAAGCTGGCCGCCGCGCACCGCACCGTGGTGCCGAACGCGACCATGGCCCAGTTCGCCGAGTTCATCGACAAGTCGCTGCCCTCGACCCACGACATGGACCCGGACCGCATCCCCAAGATGTATGAGATGTACGATCCGAAGAACATGTCGCTGGCCGACCGCGGCTACGTGGCCTCGGTGCACCCCCTCGAGCTGTGGCTGGTGAGCTATCTGCGCACCCATCCGAAGGCCACCTGGACCGAGGTCACCAACGCCAGCGTCAAGGAACGCCAGGAGGTGTACTCGTGGCTGTTCAAGACCCACCGCAAGCATGCCCAGGACAAGCGCATCGCCGGCCTGCTCGAGGTGGAAGCCTTCCTCAAGATCCACGCCCAGTGGAAGAAGATGGGCTATCCCTTCGAATCGCTGGTGCCGTCCTACGCGACCACCCTCGGCGCCTCGGCCGACCGTCCGGCCGCGCTGGCCGAGCTGATGGGCATCATCGTCAACGGGGGCGTGCGCAAGCCCGTGGAGCGCATCGACTCGCTGCACTTCGCCAAGGACACGCCTTACGAGACCCTGGTCAAGCGCAACAAGGGCGGCGGCAAGGAGCAGGTGCTGGCGCCCGAGGTGGCCCGCGCCGTGGCCGACGCCATCCAGGGCGTGGTCACGGACGGCACCGCCAAGCGCGTCAAGACCGCCTTCGTGCAGAACGACGGCAGCGTGATCGCACTGGGCGGCAAGACCGGTACCGGCGACCAGCGCTTCGAGGTCTATGCCCGGGGCGGCCGCGTGATCGAGTCGCGCTACGTGAACCGTTCGGCGACCTTCGTGTTCAACATCGGCGAACGCTTCTTCGGCAGCATGACCGCCTACGTGCATGGTCCGCAGTCGGGCAACTACGACTTCACCAGCGCCTTGCCGGTGCAGCTGCTGGCGACCCTGGCGCCGAGCCTGATGCCGATGATCGAGCCGGCGCCGGGCGGTGCGGGCTTGACGACGGTGCCGGGCCTGGTGCCCCCGCCGCCCAAGGCGCCGCCGGTGGTCCTGGGACCTGACGGCACGCCGCTGCCGGCGCCCGCGCCGGTGGTGACCCGTCCGGTGGTGGTGGCCCGGCCGCCTTGCGTCCGCTAGTGCGGCCGCCGCCGGACGCGAAGCGCGGCGCCATGCGCCGCGCCGTCTCCAAGGTGCGCAGCTTCAGCATCGTGTCGCTGCGCGACCTGCTGGTCGCCTCCGGGCCGACCATCCTGATCGTGATCGCCGCCGTGGCGCTGGCCTACTGGTGGGTCGATCCGGCTCCGCCGCGCCACCTGGTGCTGGCCACCGGCCAGGAGAACAGCGCCTACGAGCAGTTCGGCAAGCAGTACGCGCAACTGCTGGCGCGCGACGAGATCGCGGTCACCCTCCAGCCTTCGCTCGGCTCCCAGGACAACCTCGAGCGCCTGATCGCGGGCAAGGCCGACATCGCCTTCGTGCAGAGCGGCTCGACCGACGACGGCCAGGCCGCGCGCCACGGCCTGGTGTCGCTCGGCAGCCTGTTCACCGAGCCGGTCTGGCTGTTCCTGAGGACGGAAGCGAAGGTCGCCAGGTTGACCGACCTGAAGGGCAAGCGCATCAACCTGGGGCCGGAAGGCACGGGCGTGCCGCGCCTGTTCCGCCAGGTGCTGGCGGCCAACGGCGTCGAACCCGAACAGCTGCGCATCGGCCTGCTGGCCAACACGCCGGCCACGGTGGAGCTGCTGGAAGGCCGCATCGACGGCCTCGTGTTCAGTTCCGCCCCGGAAGCGCCCCTGATCCAGATGCTCTTGCAAACCCCGGGCATCCAGCTGTTCGATTTCTCCCAGGCCGAGGCCTATACGCGGCGCCTGCCTTTCCTGACCCATGTGGTGCTGCCGCGCGGGATCGTCGACCTGGGCCGCAATATTCCCGCCCAGGACTACCACCTGATCGCACCGACCGCGACCCTGGTGGCGCGCGAGGAACTGCATCCTGCGCTGGTGGGCCAGTTCGTGAAGGCGGCCTACGAGATCCACGGCGGGGCAGGGTGGTTCCAGCAGCAGGGTCAGTTCCCGTCGCCGAAGTACACCGAGATCCCGGTGGCGAGCGAAGCGGCGCGCTACTACCGCGACGGCCCGCCCTTCCTGCAGCGCTACATGAGCTTCTGGCTGGCCAACCTGCTCGACCGGCTGGGCGTGATCGCGGTGGCCCTGGCGGCCCTCCTGATTCCCTTGTCGAAGATCGTGCCGCCGCTCTACGTGTGGCGGGTGCGTTCGCGCGTGTACCGCTGGTATGGCGAACTGCGGGCGGTGGAGCAGGCGATGGAAAGGGCGCAGGGCGAAGAGCGCGGGGCCGTGCGCCAGGACTTGCTGCACCGGCTGGACGATATCGAGGAGCGGGTGAACCACATCTCGATTCCGCTGGCGTTCGCGGATGCGCTATACGGGCTGCGCAGTCATATCAATATCGTGAGGCAGCGGATCGTGGCGGGGCCGGGGGTGGAGTAATTACGTCGGCGGCTTGCATGCAAACTTGGGTTCCCGCCTTCGCGGGAATGACGGTTTTTAGTGTGCCGACTCGCGGTTCCATCATCGACACGCTTCCTCAGCACGTCATTCCCGCGAAGGCGGGAACCTAAGTTCCTCGGCGGACCACCGGTGCGTCACGCCCCCACCCACGGCAGCCCCTTCCTGCACCACCCCCCCAGGGTCTTGCGATGCCCCTCGGCGTCCTTGTCGCCTTCGAAGCCTTCCAGGATGTCATACGACTGCGCAAACCCATGCTCGGTCGCGACCCGCGCGCTATGCCGCGAGCGGACCCCCGAGCGGCACAGGAACAGCAGCACCTCGTCCTTGCGCGCCACCTTCTCCAGCTGCGCCCCGAAGTCCGGATTCGGCACCCCGCCCGGATAGGTCGCCCACTGCACCGCCGCATGCTGGGCGTCGGGAATCGCCACCCGGCCCACCCAGTCGCGCTCGGCGTTCGTGCGCACATCGACCAGTTTCACCTTCGGATCGGCCTGGAGCAGGGCGTAGGCCTCTTCCGGGGTAACGGCGCCCGCATAGGGCTGGCCGGGTGCGCGCTGGCGCGCAGCCGCTAAAATTTGTTCGGGAGTCATTTCGTAGGTCCGTTTTCGAGCATAAATGCGCGATGCACCATCCTGCATCAGTGTATCCTGCGCTGCCGTGGTGCATTTTGCATGGATTGCACCAAAGTGGTGCGCCGAGGCCGTGATCGAATCGCACGGCCGTGCATCCGTTTAAAGGCGATTTTATGGGTAAACTGGCCCGTTTCCAAAGAACGAATTATGCATTTGCTCATGCTGCGAGGTTGGCATGCTTCCTGCTTTAATGGAGTGCATGTTGTCGCTTCGCATCAGGCAAGGCACACACCCTTTCAACTAGGAGATTCCGAATGGCAAAGACCGCCGCAGACGTAGTGCAGATGGTTAAGGACAACGAAGTCAAGTTCGTTGATTTTCGCTTCGCCGATACCCGCGGCAAAGAACAGCACGTGACCGTGCCGGTGTCGCACTTCGACCTCGACAAATTTGAATCGGGCCATGCCTTCGACGGTTCGTCGATCGCCGGCTGGAAAGGTATCGAAGCCTCGGACATGCTCCTGATGCCGGACCCGAACACCGCGAACATCGACCCGTTCATGGAAGAAACCACCCTGTTCATGCAGTGCGACGTGGTGGAACCGTCGGACGGCAAGGGTTACGACCGCGACCCGCGCTCGATCGCCAAGCGCGCCGAAGCCTACCTGAAATCCTCGGGCATTGGCGACACCGCCTACTTCGGCCCGGAACCGGAATTCTTCATCTTCGACTCGGTCCGCTGGAAGATCGACATGTCGGGCTGCTTCGTCAAGATCGACTCGGATGAAGCGTCCTGGTCGACCGACAAGGAAATCGAAGGCGGCAACAGCGGCCACCGTCCGACCGTCAAGGGCGGCTACTTCCCGGTCCCGCCGGTCGACAGCTTCCAGGACATGCGCTCGGAAATGTCGCTGATCCTCGAATCGATGGGCATCCCGGTCGAAGTGCACCACCACGAAGTGGCCGGCGCCGGCCAGAACGAACTCGGCACCCGCTTCTCGACCCTGGTCGAGCGCGCCGACTGGACCCAGAACCTGAAGTACGTGATCTGGAATGTGGCCCACAGCTACGGCAAGACCGCGACCTTCATGCCGAAGCCGATGGCCGGCGACAATGGTTCGGGCATGCACGTGCACCAGTCGATCTGGAAGGACGGCAAGAACCTGTTCGCAGGCGACGGCTATGCCGGCCTGTCGGAGACCGCCCTGTTCTACATCGGCGGCATCATCAAGCACGCCAAGGCCCTGAACGCGATCACCAACCCGGGCACCAACTCGTACAAGCGCCTGGTGCCGGGCTACGAAGCCCCGGTCAAGCTGGCCTACTCGGCCCGTAACCGTTCGGCATCGATCCGCATCCCGCACGTGGCGAACCCGAAAGGCCGCCGCATCGAAGTGCGCTTCCCGGACCCGCTGGCCAACGTCTACCTGTGCTTCTCCGCGCTGCTGATGGCCGGCCTGGACGGTATCCAGAACAAGATCCACCCGGGCGAAGCCGCGACCAAGGACCTGTACCACCTGCCGCCGGAAGAAGACAAGCTGATCCCGACCGTGTGCGCCTCGCTGGAAGAAGCGCTGGAAGCCCTGGACAAGGACCGCGAGTTCCTGACCCGCGGCGGCGTGTTCAGCGACAGCATGATCGACGCCTACCTCGAGCTGAAGATGCAGGAAGTGCAGCGCATGCGCATGACCCCGCACCCGGCCGAATTCGACATGTACTACTCGTCGTAATCAGGCTGGCAAGGAAAGTGTTGCAGCCTGGCATCGAAAGCTGTAAGGCGGTGTAACAAAGACGGGGAAAGCCATGGCTTTCCCCGTGCTGTTTTCGGGATCGGTTATAGTCGCGAAGGTCTACACTATGTGCACTTTTATTGTGCAGATCTGTTTCTGATGAGAATGACATTCACCCGCTCTATCGCTGTCCTGGCTGTCGGTATCGCACTCAGCAACACGGCCGCCGCCCAGACACCCGTCTATAAGTGCATCGACGGCGAAGGCCGCGTCGAGTTCACCGACAGCAGCCGGAAGGGCTGCAAGCTGCTCGACCTCGGCTACACGCCGCCGGCGGCCCCGCGCGCCTCCGCGCCGATCCCGGCCGTGTCGACGCCGGCCGTGCGTCCGAGCAGCCCGCCCGCCGCCAGCGTCAGCCCGGCCAGCTTCCCGCGCGTCGACAGCGCCCAGCAGCGCGCGCGCGACGACGACCGGCGCGAGATCCTGCATGACGAACTGCGTTCCGAGGAAAAGAAATTGGCCGACCTGAAGCGCGATTTCAACAACGGCGAGCCCGAACGCCAGGGCAACGAGCGCAACTACGCCAAGTACCAGGAGCGCGTGTCCGGCATGCGCGACGACATCAACCGCAGCGAACGCAACGTCGAGGCCCTGCGGCGCGAGATCGCGAACCTCCGATGAGCGGCCCCGGGGAGCCCGCGCGCCCGGCTGGCCCGTTCGCCGGTCCGTTTGCCGGCCTGGACCTGCTGGCATCGGCCGTGCTGTTGACCGACGGCGCCGGCCAGGTGCGCTACGCCAACCCGGCGGCGGAGAATCTCCTCGAACTCTCGCTCAAGTCCCTGCAGCGCTACAAGCTGCCCGAACTGTTCGCCAACGGCGCCGAACTGAGCGCGCTGTGCGCCCAGGCCCTGGCCCACCAGTACGCCGACCTGCGCCAGGACCTGACCCTGCAGCGCGTGGGGCGCGAGCCGCTGCACGTGAACAGCATCGTCAGCGCCCTCGGCGACAGCAACGGCGGCGAGCTCCTGATCGAATTGCGCGAGAACGTGCAGCAGCTCAAGCTCGACCGCGAAGAACGCATCCTCGACCAGAGCCAGGCCAACAAGGAGCTGATCCGCAACCTGGCGCACGAGATCAAGAATCCGCTGGGCGGCATCCGCGGCGCGGCCCAGCTGCTGGAGCTCGAGCTCCCGCCCCACCACCTGGCGGACCTGCAGGAGTACACGCAAGTCATCATCAAGGAAGCCGACCGCCTGCAGACCCTGGTCGACCGCCTGCTGGCACCGCACCGCAAGCCCCATATCGTGGGCGACGTCAACATCCACGAAGTGTGCGAACGGGTGCGCAGCCTGATCCTGGCCGAGTTCCCGCAAGGGCTCACGATCCGGCGCGACTATGACGCCTCGATTCCCGAGTTCCGCGGCGACATGGAGCAGCTGATCCAGGTGGTCCTGAACATCGCCCACAACGCCGCCCAGGCCCTGGCCGGGCGCATCGCCGAGGGCGACGCCGAGATCGTGCTGCGCACCCGCGTGGCGCGCCAGGTCACCCTGGCCAAGGTCCGTTACGGGCTGGCACTAGACTTGCATATCATCGACAATGGACCGGGCATCGCACCGGAGATCCGCGACCGCATCTTCTACCCGCTCGTCTCCGGGCGGGATGGCGGCAGCGGCCTGGGGCTGACCCTGGCGCAAACCTTCGTGCAGCAGCACCTGGGCGTGATCGAGTGCGAAAGCCGGCCTGGACTGACCGATTTCCGTATCCTGCTGCCCTTGCCATAAGCTTCGCGGCGCAGGACCGGAGCGGACGGTCCCCATTGAATCCATGTTGCGGGAAACACGAATACATGAAACCAATCTGGATTGTCGACGACGATGCATCGATCCGCTGGGTGCTGGAGAAAGCCCTGGCGCGCGAAAGCCTGGAGACCCGCAGCTTCGCCAACGCGCGCGATGCCCTCCTGGCTTTCGAGACGGAGAGCCCGCAAGTGCTGGTGTCGGACATCCGCATGCCGGGCGAATCCGGCATCGACCTGCTGCAGGCGGTCAAGGCGCGCTATCCCGGCCTGCCGGTCATCATCATCACCGCCTTCTCCGACCTCGATTCGGCGGTCGCCTCTTTCCAGGGCGGCGCCTTCGATTACCTGGCGAAGCCCTTCGACATCGACAAGGCGGTGTCCCTGATCCGGCGCGCGCTGGAAGAAAGCCTGCGCGAGGCCAGCGTCGAAGCGGCGCCCGCCGAAACGCCCGAGATCCTGGGCCATGCGCCCGCCATGCAGGAGGTGTTCCGCGCCATCGGCCGCCTGTCGCAATCCAACGTGACGGTATTGATTACCGGGGAGAGCGGCAGCGGCAAGGAGCTGGTGGCGCGCGCCTTGCACAAGCACAGTCCGCGCGCCCAGCAGCCCTTCATCGCCCTCAACACGGCGGCGATCCCGAAGGACCTGCTGGAATCGGAACTGTTCGGCCACGAGCGCGGCGCCTTTACCGGCGCCCAGGCGATGCGGCGCGGCCGCTTCGAGCAGGCCGAGGACGGCACCCTGTTCCTCGACGAGATCGGCGACATGCCTTTCGATCTGCAGACCCGCCTGCTGCGCGTGCTGTCCGACGGCCACTTCTACCGCGTGGGCGGGCACCAGCCGGTCAAGGCCAATGTGCGGGTGATCGCGGCCACCCACCAGAACCTGGAACAGCGCGTGCGCGACGGCCTGTTCCGCGAAGACCTGTACCACCGCCTGAACGTGATCCGCCTGCGCCTGCCGTCCCTGCGCGAGCGGCGCGAGGACATCCCCATTCTGGCGCGCCACTTCCTGGTGCAGAGTGCACGACAATTGGGCGTCGAGCCCAAGCGCATGAGCGAACAGGCGATGCGTTTCCTGGCCGGGCTGGAGTTGCCGGGCAACGTGCGCCAGCTGGAAAACCTGTGCAACTGGATTACCGTGATGGCGCCCGGCCAGACGGTCGAGGTCAAGGACCTGCCGCGCGACCTGACCCAGGCCAGCCAGGGCCAGCACGAGGCGGTGCCGCTGTCGGAAGGCACCTTGGGTGCGCCGGCCGCCGCGCCGGCAGGCTTCAACGGCGCGGGGCAGCCCCAGACGCCGGCGCTGTCGCCCGAAGGCTGGATCGGCCTGCTGGAGCTGCAGGCCGCCGGCATGCTCAGCGCCGGCCAGATGGACGTGATGGACGTGCTGGGGCGCCAGTTCGAATCGGCCCTGATCCGCACCGCGCTCAAGCACACCCACGGGCGCAAGAACGACGCCGCGATGCGCCTCGGGATCGGCCGCAACACCATCACCCGCAAGATCGTGGAACTGGGCATCGACGGCGCGCGCGACGAGTGAGGGCGGGGGGAATGGGCCGATGGTGTAAGCTCATGCATCGTTCCATTTCGCCTGTCGAGTCAACCCATCCATGCTGATCAACTGTGTCGCCTACCAGGAAGGCAAGAAGCTCTCCGATGTCCCGGTCGAGGACATCAGCGAATACCTGAAACAACCCGACGCCTTCGTCTGGGTCGCGCTGCGCGATCCGGGCGCGGACGAGATCGCCGCCATGCAGGAGGAGTTCAGCCTGCACGAGCTGGCGATCGAGGATGCCGCGCGCGGGCATCAACGCCCCAAGATGGAGGAATACGGCGAGAACGTGTTCATGGTCGCGCACATCGTCGAACTGCACGAGGACGAGCTGTGCGTCGGCCAGCTGGCCGTGTTCGCCGGCCGGAACTACGTGCTGTCGGTGCGCAGCGATTCGAAGCAGAGCTTCCTGGGCGTGCGCGCCCGCGCCGAGCGCGAGCCGCACCAGCTGCGCAAGGGCGCAGGCTTCGTGCTCTACGCCCTGATCGACGCCGTGGTCGACCGCTATTTCCCGGTGGTCGACATGCTCGAGTCCGAGCTCGAGTCGATCGAGGACCAGATCTTCGGCCAGCAGGGCAAGCAACGCGCCAACGTCGAGCGCCTGTATGAGCTCAAGCGCAAGGCCCAGCAGCTGCGCCACGCCGTGATCCCCTTGATGGACGCCGTCGGCCGCCTGTATGGCGGACGCGTGCCGCAGGTGGTGGCCGAGACCCAGGAATACTTCCGCGACGTGCACGACCACCTGTTCCGCATCGCCGGGCGCCTGGACGCGGTGCGCGACACGATCAACACCGCGATCCAGGTGACCTTGTCGATGGTGGCGATCGAAGAGAACGACATCAGCAAGAAGCTGGCTTCGTATGCGGCGATCTTCGCGGTGTTCACCGCGTTCGCCGGGGTGTGGGGGATGAACTTCGAATTCATGCCCGAGCTGAAGTGGAAGTACGGGTATCCGTTTGCGCTCGGGACGATGGTGGTGGTGTGCGGATACCTGTACCGGCGGTTCAAGAAGGCGGGGTGGATTTAGCGTAGCGGTATAGCCTGAAGCGACCAGCTGCTCTTGACCCGTCATTCCCGCGAAGGCGGGAACCCAAGTTTGCTTGAGTTTAGTTATCGTTCGACGTTACTTGCTGCACGACGAACTTAGGTTCCCGCCTTCGCGGGAATGACGGGGCAGGGCAAGGGATCGGGAGCTACTCGCCGCCACGCCCCGCCGTCGCCGCGGCCCCCGCCGACGCGAGGATCACCAAAAAGATCGCCCCCCACTGCAACCCCGTCAGCCGCTCGCCCAGCATCAGGAAGCCCGCCAGCGCCGCCAGCGCGGGCCCGGCCGACACCAGGATGCCGAACACACGCCGCGGCAGGCGCGCCAGCGCCATCATTTCGAGGGTATAGGGAATCGCCGAGGACAGCAGCGCTACCAGGAAGCCGCCCGCCAGCATGGCCGGCGTGAAGAGGAGGGCGCCCGCCTGGGCCACGCCCACCGGCACCGCGAACAGGCTGGCCGCCAGCATGCCCCAGGCCACCGCCTCGGTCCCCTTGAGCGAGGACACGCGCTTGCCGAACACGATGTACATCGCCCAGCAGAAGGCCGCGCCCAGCGCATAGGCCACGCCGAGCGGATCGAGGCCTTTACTGCCTTCTTCCAGCGGCAGCAGCAGCGCCAGTCCCAGCGCGGCGCAGGCCACCCAGGCGAAGTCGCGCGCGCGCCGCGAGGACATGATCACCACCGCCAGCGGACCGGTCACCTCGATCGCGACCGCGATCCCGATCGGAATGCGCGCGAAGGCGCCGTAGATCAGCAGGTTCATCAGGCCCAGCATCACGCCGTAGACGGCGAGGTTGCAGGCGTCCTGCTTGTTGGGCAGCGTGCGCCAGGGACGCACGACCAGCATCAGCATGAGGGCGGCGAGGCCGACGCGCAGGGCGGTCACGCCGGCGCTGCCGGCCAGCGGGAACAGGCCCTTGGCCCAGGCGGCGCCGGCGTTCACCGAGACCATCGAGGCCAGGATCGCCAGGCCCGGACCGAAGGCCCGCACTCCGCCGGCGCCGCCGGCGTGCGTCAAGCGGCCATCGCCATCGCGACCGCCTCGGCGACCCGGATGCCGTCCACCGCGGCCGACATGATGCCGCCCGCGTAGCCCGCGCCTTCGCCGGCCGGGAACAGGCCGCGCGTGTTCAGGCTTTGCAGGTCGTGGTCGTTGCGCTTGATGCGGATCGGCGAGGAGGTGCGGGTTTCCACGCCGGTCAGCACCGCGTCTTCCTTGTAGTAGCCCTTGATCTGCTTGTCGAAGGCGACGAAGGCCTCGCGCATGGCGCTGATCGCATACGCCGGCAGCGACGGCGCGAGGTCGGTCAGGTGCACCGCCGGCCTGAAGGACGGGACCACCGAGCCGAATTCCTTCGAGGGCACGCCGCGCACGAAGTCGCCCATCAGCTGTCCCGGCGCGTCGTAGTTGCTGCCGCCCAGCACGAAGGCGCGCGACTCCAGCTCGCGCTGGAAGGCGATGCCCGCCAGCGGGTGGCCCGGATAGTCCTCGGGGGTGATGCCGACCACGATGGCGCTGTTGGCGTTGCGTTCATTGCGCGAATACTGGCTCATGCCGTTGGTGACCACGCGGCCTTCCTCGCTCGATGCGGCGACCACGGTGCCGCCCGGGCACATGCAGAAACTGTACACGGAACGGCCGTTCGAGGCGTGGTGCACGATCTTGTAGTCGGCCGCGCCGAGCAGCTTGTTGCCGGCGTTGGGGCCGAAGCGGCAGACGTCGATCAGGGATTGCGGGTGCTCCACCCGGAACCCGATCGAGAAGGGCTTGGCCTCGATGTAGACGCCGCGCTCGTAGAGCATCTCGAAGGTGTCGCGCGCGCTGTGGCCGATCGCGATGGTCAGGTGGCGGGTGGGAATCTCCTCGCCGCTGGCCAGGCGCACGCCCTGGACCTGGCGCACGCCGTTCTCTTCGCTCACCAGCACGTCCTCGACCCGCGACTCGAAGCGGATCTCGCCGCCCAGCGCCTCGATCTCGGCGCGGATCTGCTCGACCATCTTGACCAGGCGGAAGGTGCCGATGTGCGGCTTGCTCACGTACATGATCTCTTCCGGCGCGCCGGCCTTGACGAACTCGGTCAGCACCTTGCGGCCGTAGTGCTTGGGATCCTTGATCTGGCTATACAGCTTGCCGTCCGAAAAGGTGCCGGCGCCGCCTTCGCCGAACTGCACGTTCGACTCGGTGTTCAGCTTGCGCTTGCGCCAGAAGCCGAAGGTGTCGACGGTGCGCTCGCGCACCACCTTGCCGCGCTCCAGCACGATCGGGTTCAGGCCCATCTGCGCCAGGATCAAGGCCACGAACATGCCGCAAGGTCCCATGCCGATCACCACCGGGCGCGGGGTGCCGGCGGCCGGCCTGCCGGCCTCGACGAACTTGTAGCCGGTGTCGGGCGAGGGCATCACGTGCTGGTCGCGCGCCAGGCGCGCCAGTACGGCGGCCTCGTCGCGCACCTCGGCGTCGATCGAATAGATCAGGACGATGGCCGCCTTCTTGCGCGCATCGTAGCTGCGCTTGAACACGGTGAAGTCGACCAGGTCGGCATCCGCGATGTCCAGGCGGGCCAGGATGGCGGCGCGCAGGGCGGGTTCCGGATGGTTCAGGGGGAGCTTGAGTTCGTTAATTCGGAGCATGGGAGTGGTTGCTAGTGAGGCAACAAAGGGGAAAAGGCGAAGCCGCTATTTTACCGGAGTCCTTTACTCAAAGAAAATCGCAGGCCTGTGCCAATACAGTGGGAACTGCTTTGAAAACAATGTGCTGAAGCCCATCGACGAACGCGGCGCATGTGGCATGGAAAGCGTCCATGGCAGCCGGACCGCTCCTAACCAGCCAGTCGGTGACCGGCTGGCTGGGGCTCGCGCTTCGTTCCGTAATATGCGTCCGGGCATGTCCAGCTGGGAATCTTTCCGTCCTGTTCTTCAGTCCGGGTTTCGGGCCGGCATTCGTTCTCAACAATTGGATTTTCCCCCCTGGCGTGGTGGAATGCGATGATAGTGTTGTGTTCCTGCAACTGCCATTTTGATGCACCGAAAGAGGGTGGATGCCTATTTCAGTGCATATCTGGTGCATACAAACAATCTTGCGTCTACCCAAACTAAAACTATCATGTTGCGATGCAGTAAATGCGCAATCCTCTGTCAAGAAATGAGATTCTGGCGTCTTTTGTCTCCTTCTTGAGCGCGCATGGCACGGAATGTTCGGATTCTTATTGCGATGCACCAAAACCGGGCAGAATCTCTTTTCCACAAATTAAAGTGTTGTTTTTCATACTAGGGCGAAGTTGCGTTCCGTTGACACTTACGGTTTTGCTATGGTTTTATGTGTTCACTTAAATAATGTTTGGTTTATAGGCAAACATTGGTTGAGAGTATCCGTCCTAATCGGCGGCTAGGAAAATAACGCCGCACCTAAAAAAGCGGCGGAAGTAGACGCAGTAATGGACGTAAACGATCCTCCAGGCCCGCCGGAAACGGCAGGTAGCGTGCAGCTGACGCTTCAGGGTTGCAGGAGACGCTTTGCACTTGGGCAACCAGTGCGGGCACACACCACTTCGAGAAAAAGCACAGAAGGAGAAGTATTCATGACGTTTAAGATGAAGTCGTTGCCATTCGCAGTCGCATGCGTGGTCGCCAGCGGCGCGCTGATCGGCGCTCCCGCGATGGCCCAGGACCAAGCGCCGGCCGCCCAGGCACCGCAGCGCGTGGTCGTGACCGGCTCGCTGATCAGCCGTTCGGACATTGAAACCCCAAGCCCGATCCAGGTGATCACCGCCGACGAAATGGCCAAGACCGGCAAGACCTCGGTCGCCGAGATCCTGGGTGAACTGGCCGCCAACGGCCAGGGCGCACTCGGCACCGGCTTCCCGGGCGCGTTCGCGAACGGCGCATCGGGCGTCTCGCTGCGCGGCCTGACCGTCGGCCTGACCCTGGTCCTGGTCGATGGCCACCGTGTCGCCTCCTACCCGCTGTCGGACGACGCCCAGCGCTCGTTCGTCGACGTCTCGAACATCCCGTTCGACCTGATCGACCGCGTCGAAGTCCTGAAGGGCGGCGCATCCTCGATCTACGGCTCGGACGCAGTCGCGGGCGTGGTCAACATCATCCTGAAGAAGAAGTTCAACGGCACTCGCCTGAACGCGGAAGCCGGCCATGCACAGCACGGCGGCGCGCGCACCAAGAAGGCCTCGATCACCAGCGGCTTCGGCGACCTGGAAGAACAGGGCTTCAACGTCTTCGGCAGCATCGAGTACCGCGACCAGGAAGGCGTTCGCCTGTCGCAGCGCGATGACCGCGAATGGGCCAACGGCGACTACCGCTCGCGCGGCGGCTACGACGTGCGCCGCGGCGTCCCGACTCCGCTGAACAGCTTCGTGACCCCGGCCAGCGTGCCCTTCCTGTACAACCCGGCCGGTCCTGGCGGTGCGAACAATGCGGCCAACTTCCAGTTCCTGGATCCGAGCTGCAATTTCCAGCTGTACCGCGCAGGCCAGTGCATGGTGCGCGACGTCTGGTCCTGGCTGGCTCCACCGTCGGACAACATGAACGTCCTGGTGGGCGCCACCAAGAAGCTGAACGACGACTGGACCCTGTCGATGAAGGCGTCGATGTTCGAGCGCCAGAGCCAGAACAACCGCGGCACCCCGACTACCTTCTCGCCGAGCACCTTCGCCGGCTTCACGACCTATAACAACGGCGTGCTGACCCCGGGCGTCGGCCGCGTCGTCGACACCCGCTTGCCGGCCAACCACCCGCTGAACCGCCTCGGCGCACCGGCTCGCCTGTACGGCTACGTCAACGAAGCCGGCGCCGGCATCCAGTCGGACAACACCTCGCGCGCCACCCGCTACGCCGTCGACCTGACCGGCAGCGCCATGGGATGGGACGTCAACGCCGCAGCCGGCTACAGCAAGGTGAAGACCGACATCGAGTACAGCGGCTACGTCAACCGCACCGCCCTGATCAATGGCGTGCTGAACGGCAGCTTCAATCCGATCGGCGGCAACTCGCCGGGCGTGCTGGCGCAAGTGGCGCCGGTGTTCTCGAACACCCTCGAGTCGAACCTGACCTACTTCGACCTGACCGGTAGCCGCGACCTGATGCAGCTTGGCGAAGGCCAGCTGAAGGCAGCGGTCGGCTTCCACTGGCACAACAAGGAGCAGAATTCGCCGGCGTCCCCGCTGACCGCGAACGGCACCGTGGCCAATACCTCGGCCTTCGTGTTCGGCGAGGAAACCAACAAGGCGGTGTTCGCGGAACTGAGCGCCAACCCGATCAAGGCTCTCGAGCTGAACCTGTCGGCCCGTTACGACCACTACGACACCTACGGCCGCTCGTTCACGCCGTCGGCCAAGTTCAAGTGGTCGCCGAGCCGCATGTTCGCGCTGCGCGGCTCGTTCGACAAGGGCTTCCGCGCACCGAACGCCTCGGAAGTGGGCAATGCCGGTTCGTTCTTCCTGTTCAACGGCATCGACGATCCAGTCCTGTGCGCCGACGGCAACCGCAACACCGCCGGCAACGTGCCTGCGGCTTGCGGCATCCAGCCGACCTACGTGCAGACCACCGAAGCCGATGTCGCTCCGGAAAAGGCCAAGAGCTACACCCTGGGCGTGATCGTCGAGCCGATCCAGGGCCTGTCCGCAACCCTGGACTACTACCGCATCAAGATGACCGGCCAGATCACCTCGGCCGTGTCGGTGCCTGGCTTTACCCCGAACTGGGTGCGTAGCCCGGCGGTTCCGACCGACATCGCCGACGGCAACGGCGGCACCGTCGTCGGCACCCCGTCGGTTGGCTTCATCGCCTATGGCCCGACCCCGTACATCAACCTTGGCGGCGTCGAAACCCACGGCCTGGAACTGGACCTGTCCTACCGCCATCGCATGGGCGCCATGGGCAACCTGCGTACCGGCCTGAACTTCGCGCACACCTTCGGCTACGAGATCGACACCGGCACCGAGAAGCTCCAGCTGGCAGGCACCCACGGTCCTTCGGCAGTCGGCGGCAACACCGGCAACCCGAAGAACCGCGCCAACCTGACCCTGGGCTGGGACCGTGGCCCGCTGGCCATCACCACCACCGTGAACTGGGTTGACAAGTACTCGGCACTCGACCCGTCGGTCGGCGCCCTGGACTGCGCCAGCGCAGCGCACGACGTGGCTGGCCGCACCATGTTCGACCTGAACGGCATGCCGGCGTCGTACTGCACCATCCGTTCGTTCGCGACCACGAACCTGAACGTGACCTACAAGTTCAATGACCAGCTGACCCTGCGGGGCGCAATCCTGAACGTGTTCGACCGCGAACCGCCAATCGACGTGGCAACCTATGGCTCCGCAGGCAACAACCTGTCGCAGTACAACTCGGCAATGCACCAAGCCGGCGCCATCGGCCGTTCCTTCAGCCTGGGCCTGAACTACACGTTCTAAGCGCCTGAGTCATGCAGCGGCAGCGATGCCGCTGCAGGGAACAGCACAAA